>CAXUNV010000183.1:0-8748 GCA_964252355.1 uncultured Chthoniobacterales bacterium
CGCCGCCCGCGACCGGGCGGCCGAACTGAGGGAGACCGAGGACAACCCGCCCACCGCGACATCTTGCGCGGTGGACCGTAAGACCAACCAGCCCTACTTCGGCGACAGCGATGAGGATCCCGGTAGGATCCACCCAGAGATGCAAAAACGCATCGATGCCCTCGGAGCAAGTCAGGAACCATGGGCGATCATCAATTGCGCCGAGTTCAATTCCGTCAACAAAGCCTTGTGGGGCGGCGCCGATTACGACGACCTGGACGTGCATACCGTAGATGTGCAGACTGGAGCCGATAAGACTCGCTGCAACAATTGTAAGCATACCACGGCTGGGACGAACACGACGAGCGACTAGCGCCCCACACGCAAACACGGCCAGAATGGCTTATCATTTCTCAGCAACGACGGCAGCGCTCCTGAAGCAGGCGGGTTGGGATGAACATCGGCGAATCGATCCTTTCGCTTACGCGACCGCCTTAGCGTCCAAGGATCTCCCAGTGAACGACAAGGCTATGGAGTTTTGGACCAGCTTCGGCGGGTTGCGGGTGGTTCACCCTCACGCCCGTGTTCCCGGCGAGATGGATTTTTTCGAGCTCGATCCGGTGGAAGCCGCGAAGCGCCTCCATCCAAAGAATCTACAAAGGTTCAGCCGAGACGCCCGACAGCCGCTCTGCATTATCGGTGATGCTTTCCGCCGGTACATGACGCTGATGATGGATCCCCAAGGCGTGGTGTATGCGGGTCTTGACCGATTGCTCGAGGTGGTTGGGTCTACGGGGGAAACCGCCATCGAAGCGCTGTGCAGCGGGAAGCCGTTGGAGCCGCTGCCTCGAGCGCGGCCTTGACCATCTGGGTCTCGGGAACTTGGCAGCCAAGGCGGTGCCAAGCCTGGCACGAAGCGCCCTGGCACCCTGGGCGGCATTCGACAGAGGAATACCCTGCTACCTTGATTTCAGGTGCATGATGCGTGATGCCTCTACACCATGCGAACCACGCTCGACCTCGATGCTGATGTTTTGGAGGCGGCGCGCGCGTTGGCTACCATCCGCAAACAAACGATGGGTGCGGTGATCTCCGAACTCGCTCGCCAGAGCCTTCAACAGCCAATCACGGAACGAAAAATGCGGGATGGCGTTCCGGTGCTCCCGAAACCTTCCAGTGGCGTGACCACGAACGAGTTCATCCACCGTCTGCGCGACGAAGAGGGCATTTAGGGTGTACTTGCTCGACATTAACGTCCTGCTCGCCTTGTGCGACGAGGAGCATGAATTTCATGAGAGGGCATGGACATGGTACGCACCCCGCCGGGCGGCGGCCTGGGCCACGTGCCCGCTCACCGAGAACGGGTTTGTGCGCATCTTAGGCCACCCGGCACACCCGGCCTGGCTGGGCTCCCTAGCGGCGGCGCGCGAAGTCCTCGACGGCCTGTGTGACGGTGGAGGTCACCGGTTTTGGCCGGACGCGGTGACGCTGCGCGATCGGCGGTTGTTTTCGCAGATGCGCCAAGTCACCTCGAAAGCGCTCACTGATCTTTACCTGCTGGGCTTAGCGGCAGCCAAAAAGGCACGGTTCGCGACTTTCGACCGCCGCATCGATGGCGGTCTGGTGAGGGGTGGGCCGATGGCTTACGAATTGATTGCTGGCTAGCGGCAGAGGCGCGCGGCCAACTCGCGGGCCGAGCGCAGCCGTCGGGTCGGATCGGACCCGAGGCAATCTGCCACCGCGCGTTCCCACGGTTCCGGGATCGGCTCGCCCCGGATCCCGCGGTCCGCGCGGCGTGCGGCCATCGGGGATAGTAAGGAAAGGTTTTCCCCGCCCTCAAGAAC
Organism: uncultured Chthoniobacterales bacterium; assembly: GCA_964252355.1. Lineage (GTDB taxonomy): Bacteria > Verrucomicrobiota > Verrucomicrobiia > Chthoniobacterales > JAFAMB01 > CAXUNV01. The sequence continues at coordinate 1,824 of CAXUNV010000183.1, forward strand.
GGCGGGTGCCGACGGGGCGGCGCCCGTAAGCAGTTCGTAGAGCAACCGGACGGCGCCGCGCACGTCGTCGGCCGGGGTGGCGTCCGCTGGCGCAACGTGGGTCTCGGCCGCGGGATCGCCCGCCGCGGGTGTCAAGCGGGCGAGCCATTTCCTGATCGGCCCCGCTAAACCGAACCCGACCAGCTTCAGCCGACCGGCTGCGTCCACCATGACGTTGTCGGGCCGCAGCCCGCCATGGACCAAACCGCCTTGGCCTTGGCCGTGGGCGTATTCCAGGGCGGCGCAGATCGCCTGCATCCACTCGCCAACCTGCTTGGCCTCAAAAACGATTCCCGGCTGCTCCAGCCGCAGCTGGGTCAGCGTCTCGCCGTCGACGTACTCCATGGTGAACGCCGCCAGCGCTCCCGTCCGGACGAAATCGTAGGTTTGGGCAAGGTGGCGGTGCCGCAGTTCGGCGCTGCGGCGGGTGGCCGCCTCCAACTCGGCGAGCGCGGCCGGGTGTCCGCAGATCGCTTCGGGAAGGAGCTTCACGGCGATCCAGCGCTGCAGGGAAAGATCCTCCGCCAGCCAGACGCCGCCTTCGTCGCCGCTGCCCAGCCCACGGTTCAGCCAGTAACGTCCGGCGAAGATATCGCCATGACGCAGACCGGCCGAAGCGGAGCCCGTCGCCTCGGCCACACTCGGCACGGCGGCTCGGTTCGGCGGCGCCAGGGCCAAAGGCGAATTTGTATGCGGAGGTTTCATGCCGCCGTCCGTCCGGCGAGGCTCGGAGGAGCTTATCCCTGAAGGCATCGGCTAGGCCAGCGCGAACTGAAGGTCTTTCGGTCGGGTTGCGAGATGCGGTGGCCGAAAGGTGCGCCTGACCAAACGACGCAGGGAGCGCGGACGCTTCGTCCGTACCCTCTGGGCGCGCACGGGCGTCACCGCAACCTTTGGGTATGGACGTCCCCAACGTCAACGCCGGACGGTCCACCCCGAATGAGCGCCCCCCGTCGCGGCGGCCTGGCCGTGACGGACGAAGCGTCCGCGTTCCCTGCGTGTTACGTGCGGCACGTCTTGGGGCGGCCTTCGCCGGGGGGCAAATGGTAGGGCAAGGCAAGTCATGCCTTACCCGCCGCCGGGCCGGAACCACGGTGCAACGGGGTGCCGGGTTCGTTCGCGCCCTTGGCAGACGAGGCGTCGACCCCCGCCCGCAGCGCTTCGCGCAGCGATGCGGGCGGGCCACCGCGCCGCACGCCGGGATGATCTTGGGGCGGCCTTGGCCGGCCAGCTTTATCCGTTCATCTTCCATCTTCCATTTGCCATGCGCGCAGCGCTAGGCGTAGTCGTACGCAAACGCGCCGTCGGTGACGCGCAGGCCGACGCTTCGCGGCGTCCGACCTTCCATCAACCGGTTGAGCAGTTCGCGGCTGACCTCCGGCAGGACGGTGTGGGTGAGGATCGCGTCGACGGTGCGTCCGCCACTTTCCAATTCTGTGCAACGGCTGGCGATCAGGTCGACCACGGCCTCGTCGTAGGTGAGGGCGATCTCTTGGTTGGCCAACAACCGTTTCTGGATGCGGCCCAACTGCAGGCGGACGATGGCTTTCAGCATCGCGTCGCTCAGCGGGAAGTAGGGCACGACGACGAGCCGCCCAAGCAGGGCCGCCGGAAACACCTTCAGCAACGCCGGCCGCAACGCCCCCGCCAAACCCTCCGGCGACGGCGTCATCTCCGGGTCTTTGCAAAGGTTGGCGATGAGGTCGCTGCCGACGTTGGTGGTCAGGAGGATGACGGTGTTCTTGAAGTCGATGAGCCGGCCTTCCCCGTCTTCCATCATCCCTTTGTCAAACACCTGGAAGAAGATCTCGTGCACGTCGGTGTGCGCTTTCTCCACCTCGTCCAATAACACGACGCTGTAGGGGCGACGGCGGACCGCCTCGGTCAGGATGCCGCCCTCACCGTAGCCGACGTAACCCGGCGGCGCGCCTTTGAGCGTGGAGACGGTGTGCGCCTCCTGGAACTCGCTCATGTTGATGGTGATGGTGTTGGCTTCCCCGCCGTACAACGTCTCGGCGAGCGCTAAGGCCGTCTCCGTTTTGCCCACCCCGCTCGGTCCGGCCAAGAGGAAAACGCCGATCGGTTTGGCCGGATTGTCGAGCCCGGCGCGGGACGTCTGGATGCGCTTGGCGACCGTCTCCAGGCTGTGCCGTTGGCCGATCACACGCCGCTCCAAGGTGTCGGCCAGCGACAAGACCGCTTGGATCTCGTTCTTGACCATGCGCCCCACCGGGATGCCCGTCCAGTCGGCGACGACGCTGGCCACGGCCTGCTCATCCACGCTGGGCAGGACCAGCGGCGTCTCGCCTTGCAGCGCCGCCAACTCCCGCTCGAGCGAACGCAAAGTCTCCAGCCGATCGGCCGCGGGCGCGGCCGGTTCGTTCCCGTCGCCGTTCGTGCCCGGGGCAGCGGCGGGTGCGGGTGGGCGCTGCAGCTCCAGGCGCGCCGCCAAAATCCGGTCGACTAGCCCCTTTTCCGCCGCGTAACCCTCCTCCAGTTTCGTGAGCCGCGCCTGTTCGTCGGTCAGCTGCGCCTGGAGCCTGTCCCGGCGGGCGGTGTGCTCGACGCCCAGGGCGCTCTCGCGTTCCACCATGGCGAGTTCTTCTCGCCAGGCCTCCAGGCGCCGCCGGCTGTCCTCGATCGCCGGCGGGGTGGCGTGCTGGCTGATGGCGACCCGCGCGCAGGCGGTGTCGATCAGGCTCACGGCCTTGTCCGGCAGTTGCCGGGCCGGGATGTAACGGTGGGAAAGGCGTGCCGCCGCGGCCAGGGCTTCATCAAGCACCTGCACCCGGTGATGCCGCTCCAGCACGGGCGCCAGACCGCGGATCATCAGCAGCGCGCGCGCTTCGTCCGGTTCTTCCACCTTGACCACCTGAAAACGCCGCGTGAGGGCCGGGTCTTTTTCGAAGTACCTTTTGTACTCCGCCCATGTGGTGGCGGCGATCGTGCGCAGGGTGCCGCGCGCCAGCGCCGGCTTGAGGAGGTTGGCGGCATCGCCTTGGCCGGCGGCGCCGCCCGCACCGATCAGGGTGTGGGCTTCGTCGATGAAGAGGATGATCGGCTTGGGGGAGGCCTGCACCTCGTCGATGACTCCCCGCAAGCGGTTTTCGAACTCGCCCTTCATGCTGGCGCCAGCCTGGAGCAGCGCCAGATCCAGCGTCCGCAGGGCCACATCTTTCAGTGCAGGCGGCACCTCCCCCGCGGCGATGCGCCGCGCGAAGCCTTCCACCACCGCGGTTTTGCCCACGCCCGCTTCGCCCGTGAGAATGGGGTTGTTCTGCCGCCGCCGCATCAAGACGTCGACGATCTGACGGATCTCCTCGTCCCGGCCCAGCACCGGATCAATCTCACCCCGGCGCGCCCGCTCGGTCAGGTCGACCGAAAAGCGGTTGAGCGCCTCCTGTCTGCCCAAAACCGCGGGCGCCGTCTCGCCGGACTCGTCGCCCGACCCTCCGCTCGCGGGCGCCACGTCCGACGGCCCGGCGGTAACCGTCTCTTCGGGTGAACCCGCCAGGATGCGAGCAAACCCGTCGGTCAGCTCATCAAGCTTCAGCTTCGGAAACTCCGCCGACAGGTTCAGAAAGACGTTGCGCAACGTCGGGGTCTTCAGCGCGCCCACGATCACGTGACCCGTCCGCACCCGGTTCTCCCCGAAGAGCAACGAGCCATAGACCCAACCGCGTTCGACGCCTTCTTCCAAATGCGGGGAAAGGTCCGAAATGGCGGTCGCGCCGCGCGGCAGCCGCTCGAGCGCCGTCGTCAGATCTCGGGCCACCTTCGAGGCATCCAACCCGAAGTGCCGCACCAACCGGTGCAGGTCCGAATCGTTGAGCTGCAGGATCTGGTAAAGCCAGTGGACCAGTTCCACGTACGGGTTGCCCCGCAGCTTGCAAAAGACGGCGGCGCTCTCCATCCCTTTGTACGCCGTCGGGTTCAGTTTGCCAAAGAGGGTGGACCGTCTGATTTCTGCCATAGGGAAGATTCCGCGGAGGGTTAGGGGGTTTCCGGGGCGAACACGGGATCATCCGCGTCGTTCTGGAAAGGCCGGCTCTTCAGCCAACTGGTCCAACCCAATTGCGCACCCGCCCCGAGTTGCAAGGGGGGCACCGCTTCCTTCCGCAGCACGCATTGGACATCCCAAAGGAATTCCTGGTCGACGTAGTTTAGGACCCACGTTTTCAGCCGGCCGAAACTGTCGCCGGTCGGCAGCAGCCGTTGCAGGTCGGTCAGCGCCATCGGCCCAAGGCGAATCCGAAATTTTAACTGAGCCTCGAACTTGCGTGAGCCCGCCAAGGCGTTAACCCCGAGGGTACCGGCGTCGGGCGACAGCCCCAGGCGGCAAAGGTTCTGCCCGGGGATGGTGACCCAATGCCCCATAAAGGAGAGCACCCGGACGGGCAGGCCGAAATAGTCGTGGAGGATGGCTTCGAGCCCTTCCGCGTTCCGCCCGAGGGCGGCGAGCCGACCCGTGAAAAAAAGCTTCGCGACGTCGGGGATGGCGTCCCGTTCACGCAGCGCAGGGGAGCCGATCCCAAACCAGCTACCAAAATAGTTGGCCAACCGGGCCTCCTCCGGCCGGTCGAAATCCGCGCTCTTTTGGTTCACCGCCCACGCCCGGTAAAAGAACGAGGTCATGCGGTGATGGAAGACGTCGAGAAAACGGGTCAGCGTGGGGTCATGGGCATTGCGTTGCCGGTCGCGCGCATAGTCGGTGAGGTGCTGCGGCAAAGGTCCGTTCGCGCCGCAGAGCCCCAGGAAGTTGACCAAGAGCCGCAGCGCCGGCCGGTTCGGGAACGGCTCCGCGGCCTCCAGCGTCGAGGTCGGGAACGAGAGTGACGGTTGTTGGCCAAACCGCACCGGATCTTGGTCCAGGCGCTCGGAAAAACCGACCCGCGGCTGCTGGGCGTGCAGCGCCTCCAAGGCGCGCACGGCGCGAAAGAAATCGAACCGGTGCGGCGCTTCGCGCAACCGCCCGGTCAGGCTAGGGGGCGTGTCCCCGTTCGGTGTGGCCATCGCATGATCTCCCCGCGTTTCGTCGACACGACGACGGTCTCGGTAAAGGAGTTGACGGAGACGTAACGGGCGAAGAACCCCGCCAGGACGCGCCCAAGCAGAAAGATGCCTGAGCCCTCGAAGGCGTCCTCATCCATCGCCACCTTCACCTCCAAGCCGCGGCCAAACGTGAGGGGGCCGGATACCGGCAGGCGCCGGATGACGGGCGTGGCTTGCGCGGAGCGCACGCCGTCGATCTGCCGCAGAGACCCGGCGTCGTGCGCGTTCGCGTAAAGCCGGAGCAGTTCCCGCAAGGCCGTGGCGCCCTCCTCCCCTTGGTCCAGCAGGGAGAGGTAATTCAGGGAGAGGTGACTGATGAGGCGCCACGGCAGTTCCCCGTCGGTGTGGCAAGGGAGGGGCGCCGTCGGGCCGGCCACAAAGCGGATGGCCGCAACCGGGGCGAACAGTTCGGTCTGCAAATCGGTCTCGCCCGTGCCGATGGGCAGGCGCATCGGCAAGTGGCGGTTGGTGCAGAGCGCGAGCAGGTTCAGTTGAGTGACTTCCTCCGCGTAAGGCGCTGCCGAGCCGTCGACCAGCGAGATGAACACCTCGCTTCCCGTGTAGGCCGACTCCGCCCCGGCGCGTTTCTCCTTCGCCGTCAAAAGACGCGGAATCCGGTGCAGGGTGTAGTAAGCGCCCGCCCGTTCGGCGCCGTCGCGTGCCCGGTAGAATGGTTCGAAACGCCGCTCCTGGTAAGTACCCGTCCCCAACCCGCGCACTTCCAGCAGCGAATGCACCTCGTAATCCAACGGTCGCGTCCGCTCGGGTACGACGTGGAACTCGGAAAACCGGTCGGAGACGGGCGCCGGGTCCAGCCGCTTCCGGAAAAGGTTCACCACGGGCGTGCAGAACAGCGCAAAAGTGCCCGCGTCAACCCGGTTGTCCAGCTTGGCCTCCGCCGTCCGCAGGGTGATGATCAGGTCCACCCGTTCGCCGTCGTGCCGGGCCAGGGCGCGCCCGAGTTCCGTGAACGAGAAAAACAGGAACCTCGGCGCGCAGGCGAAATACTCCCTCAGCAGACGGTAGCCACTGAAGGAACGCGGGTCCGCCGGGAAAAGCGCCTCTTCTTCCGCAAAGCCGACGGCGGCCAGCGTGCTGGCCGGCAACACCTCGCGCAGAGGTGGGTCGCCTTTGGGAGATTGGACCACCACGTGGCTGCCACGGGCAAAGATCTGCTCGTAAAGGAAGACGGGGATTTCGTCGCTGCCGCGGATGAAGAACGGCAACTCGGCCAAGCGCATCTCCCGAAACTTTCGCCCGGCGCGGGTTTGCAGACGGATCCGGACGGCGGCCTTGGCTTCCAACCCTCCAGGCAGTTCCAGTCCGGCCAAGTCGCGCGAGTAGTAGCGCGCCTCGGAGACGGTCAGCGGCCAGAGTCGCACCGGGTGGGCGGTGCGGAACTGGCACGGCGTCTCCTCGCTGCTGGAGCTCCGCAAGGCCAAGCCTCGCTCCAACAGGAAGCCCTCTTCCGGCCCCGCTTCGCGCGGGTCTGGTTCAAACCGGACCACACCGAGGGAAGGTACGGGTTGCACGTAGTGCGGGTAGACGGTCTCCAACAAACTCTGCGTCAACCGCGGAAACTCTGCGTCCAGCTTCAGGCGAACGCGTGCCGCCAAAAACGCGAAGCCTTCCAGGAGCCGTTCGACGAAGGGAACCGGGCAGACCTCCTTGGCATCCCGGTCCAACGCGAGGCGCCCGGCGATTTTTGGGAAATCGCGCGCAAACTCCCCGGCGACTTCCCGCACGTGCCGCAGTTCGGCGTTGTAGAGCGCGACCAGAGGTTCATCCATGGCCGGCCTCCCGGGTGACGCAATGGTTCGACTCCAGATCCAGC
>CAXUNV010000184.1:0-8746 GCA_964252355.1 uncultured Chthoniobacterales bacterium
TCCCAAAGGCGCTGCACGGCACCGAGGTCGCGCGCCAGTAGGTCCGGCGCGCCAGCCGCCAGCTTTTCGATCGGGTCGAATCCCGTCAAAACCGCGATGGACAGCACGCCCGCCGCTTTGGCGGCCTCGACGTCGTGCCGCATGTCGCCGATAAAGGCGGTGGTTCCCGGATCCAGGCCGTGGTCTCGCAGCAGGCCACCAAGGGCGACCGTCTTGTCGCCCACGTCCAGACGAACGTCGGCCAAGGCGGCTTCCAATTGCAGTCGTTGCGCCTGGGCATGGAAGTGGGCCGCGCGCATCGTGCTCAAGACGAACAGGCGGCGTCCGGTACTTTGGCAGAAGTGAATGAAGGCACCCGCGTGCGGCAGCACGGCAACGGCTTCGCGACGGCGGGCGAAGGAGTCATGATAAACGCGGTCCACCTCGGCCATGGGCACGTCCGGCAGCAAGCGTCGGTAGTAGTTGGCCAGGGGCAGCTCGAAGTCGCGTCGAACCTCTCCGACGGTCCCGGGCCGGGCACGTTGCGGGGTGAGGGCGGCGTTGGTCGCCTCCACGACGGCATCCAGGTCGTCGACGACGGTACCTGACCAGTCCAAGATGACGTTGCGGATCACGGCTGAGCGTACGGCGGGGCGCAAAGCGGATGCAACGAAGATGGTCCAAGGCGGGACCGCGCGGCCAACTGCGGTGGGGCGAAGACCCGGCCGGAGCCGCTTCCATGCCTGCGGTGGGGCGCAGACCCGGCCGCCCGACCGGGGCCGCGATCGAGATGGGTGGGAGGCGGGGGGGGTGGGCGGCTATCGAGTTGGAGGGGCGGCGGGCGGTCTGAGCCGGGCCGCAAACCGTGCCAAGACGCCGTCAGGATCGTTCGCTCGCTGGCTCAGACCGCCCGTCACGCATCCAACTTGGTGGCGACATCCCTTTGACGGCCGGGTCTTTGCCCCACCAGATGATCCCTAAGATCGACCTACAACGCCAACCGCTGGTAGAGCTGATCCAAGGGCAATTGCAGCCCGAAATAAAAGTCGCCAAACTCCGCGTACTTCGCGCTGACCTCGTCAAACCGCATGTCGTAGACGATGGCCTTCACGTCGACGGCGTCACGCGCGAAGAGCGACACTCCCCATTCCCAATCATCCAGGCCGGTGCCGCCGGTGATCACTTGCCGGATCCGCCCGGCGTAATTGCGCCCGACGCGGGCGTGACCCAGCATGAGCTGCTTGCGCTCCGCAAACGGCAAAGCGTACCAGTTTTGGTTCGGGTTCCGCCGCTTCAGCATTGGATAGAAACAGAAGACCGGCCAGTCGGGCATCTGGGGGTAAAGCCGCTCGTCGGCGTATTTCTCCATGCGGTGCCGAAAATCGGCGAGCGCCGCCGTAAACTCCTCTGAACCGGGGTCGAGCTTGCGCTCGTTTTGCAGGGACGAGCGGAACTCCTCCTCGGTGGTGGTGTATTCGCTGCGCTCAGTCAGGGAATAAAAACTGAACGCCGGCGTCAGGACGTCCGGGCCGAGGGCCAAGGCGAGCCGTTTCTCCAGGCCGTTGGCGACGTGCAGGTCGTCCGTGAGCAGCAGAAACCCGAGGTCCGCTTTGGGCGTTACCATGCTGAAGGTCAACAGCTGCGTGGACGGCAGGGCGCGCGCCTCCTGGACGAGGGACGCCAGCCGAGTCTTGGCGGCGTAACGTTCGTCGTTGCCAAGCGCCGCCCAGGTCCCGTGCTCCACGTGATAAAAGAGGTGGAGAACGTGCCAGCCCTCTTGGGCGCGCAAGCTGGGTCGATCCATCATGCCAGGACCTTAAAACCCGGACTTGCCTGTGTCTACGCCCGATGATGGTCCGAGAGCACGGCAGCCATCATGAAGGGCCCTTGCAGAGAAAAGGTCCGCCGCTACATTAGCAGGCTTTGACCGGTGGACCCCAGGGAACGGGACCCCGGTAGGGACCAAGGAGATTGACCGGATTTATGGCCGACGTTGCTAACAAATATCCGCAAAACGTGGTGGGAAGCTTCTACGTGGACGACCAGTGCATCGATTGCGACCTGTGTCGGGAAACCGCGCCCGCCAACTTCACCCGCGACGACGACGGGGGCCATTCGTACGTCTACAAACAACCGGGCACGCCCGAAGAGGAAGGGCTCTGCAAGGAAGCCATGGAAGGCTGCCCCGTCGAGGCCATCGGAAGCGACGGCACTTAGGCCCCCTTCGGCTTAGCCCGACCGCCCGCTTTTCTTGCCGGTGAAACCGTCGTCACGCCAACGGGCCTTGGAAGAATGGCGCGGGCTGCCCGACGCCGGACCGTCGCCGGACCGTGCCATGACGGTAGGCGCGGTGCTGCAAACGCTGGCACCTCAGCTCGGCTTGGAAAGCCGGCTGCTTGAAGAGGAAATCTTGACGGCGTGGGCGGAAGTGGTCGGGCCGTTCTTCGCGGCGCACTCCCGGCCGAGCCGCATCCAGCAGGGCACGCTGCTGGTCCAAGTGCTGCAACCCACGGTCCTTTACGAACTGGACCGGCAATGGAAAGCCGCGATCGTAGCTAAACTCCGCGAACGCTTCGGCGACCGCCGGGTGCAGACGGTCAAATTTCGTCTCGGCTGACGGGCGCGGCGGGCCGCCGGACCCCGCGATGGTCACCCCGCGCGCGGGTCTGGCCAAGGCGCGCATCGCGCCTTGCCCCGTGACGTCGTTTAGGTTATTGGCTGAGCTTCTCGCCGTCGTTCACGGACGGACCAAACGTCTGCGATGTCCATGCCCATGATTGCCACCCTCCTCTTCCTTGCGCAGGCCGCGCCCGCGCCCGGTGCACCGCCTCAGCCCAACGTGTTTTCCAGCCTGCTGCCGTTCGTCTTCATGATCGTGATCTTCTATTTCTTGATGATCCGACCGCAGCAGAAACGGCAGAAGGACCACCAACGTCTGCTGAGCGCGCTCAAGGCCGGCGACAAGGTCGTCACCTCAGCGGGCATCCATGGCCTGATCGCCAACGTCAAAGAGAGCACCGTCTTGCTCAAGGTCGCCGACAACGTGAAGATTGAGGTCGACAAAAGTGCCATCAGCAACGTGACGCGCGCGACCGAGGCCGTCGCCAAACCGGTTGCCTGAGGACCATTGGATCAACGGTGTCAGTTCCGGAAGGATGGTTTCGGCCGGCGACGATGATCGACGGTTCCCTCATTGGTACCGCTGATACCACTGGTACAGGTGCTACAATTTATCCCCCGTTCGTCGTATGAACCCGACTCTCACCTTCTTTTTCGGGCTGCTCTTGCTCGTGCTGTTCGCTTGGTATTTTCTGACCGAGGCGGAACGCATGAAACGCTGGCTCGGCACGGCGCTGACGGTTCTGCTCTGCGCCTTCTGCATCGACGCTTTTTTACCGTTGCAGCAGAAGCTGCACCTTGGCCTTGACCTCCAGGGTGGCACCTCTTTTCTGGTCCGCTTAGTCGCACCCGCTGGCGAGGACGGCAAGAGTCGGACCATCACGCCCGACATGCAGGAACAGGCCGTGGAGGTCATCCGCAAGCGCGTAGATCAATTCGGCGTCAGTGAACCCGTGATCACCAAACAGGGTGCCGACCGCATCCTGGTGCAGATCCCCGGACTGGACACGGCCCAGATCGAGACTGCCAAAGGGCAGTTGCAACGCGTGGCGAAACTTGAGTTTCGCCTGGTGCATCCGGACAGCGCCCGCTTAGTTCCGCAGATCGAGGCTGGGCAAACCTTCACGCCGCCTGGTTACGTGCTCTTGAACTCGGTCGACAAACGCGACACTACCGCCCGCAAGTACTTGGTGAAACGCCGGGCGGAAGTCACCGGCGACCAAGTCACCCGCGCCCAGGCGACGTTTGAGCAACGGGGGTACGAGGTTGCCCTCAAGTTCACCCCGCAAGGGGGTGAGCAGTTTCGGCAGGTGACCCGGGACAACCTTAATCAGCAGCTGGCGATCGTGCTCGACGGCGAGGTCGTTTCGGCCCCGGTCATCCAGAGCGAGATTCCGAATGGTCAAGCGGTGATCACGGGCAACTTCACGGCGGAAGATGCGCGCAACTTGGCCAGCGCCCTGGAGAACCCGCTGCAAACTCCCGTGGTGCTCGACGAGACCCACTCGGTTTCGGCGACGCTCGGCAAAGACTCCATCACGGGGGGTGTCACCGCGGGCCTCGGCGGCTTGGCGGCGACCCTGCTCTTCGTGCTGATCTACTACCGCGCCGCCGGGTTGGTGGCGGTGGTTGGCTTGGCCGTGAACGGCATCCTGCTTTTTGGGGTGATGTCGTTGTTCAACTTCGTGCTGACCCTGCCGGGCATTGCCGGCATCATCCTCACGATTGGCATGGCCATCGATTCCAACGTGCTGATCTACGAACGCCTGCGAGAGGAGCTCGAGTCGGGCAAAAGTCTCCGGGCCGCGATCGACGCCGCGTACGCCAAAGCGTTCAGCGCCATCTTTGACGCCAACGTCACCACCCTTATCACCGCCGGGGTACTGTTTTGGTTAGGCACCGGGCCGGTCAAAGGCTTCGCCGTCACCCTGACCGTCGGCATCGTTGCGTCGATGTTCTCGGCCCTGCTCGTCACGCGAAACGTGTTCCGCTGGGTGCTCGCGGGCCACGCCTTGCGTCGGGTCTCGATGCTGCACCTCATCCGCTCGCGCGGTTATGACTTCTTGGGCAAACGCCGGATCGCCATGGCCGCTTCCGGACTGCTGATCCTGGCGACGATCGTGGCATTTGCGGTCCGGCAACAGAGCGCGTTGAACATCGACTTCACCGGCGGCGATTCCTTGCGGCTCCGCTCGGACCAGGTTCTTTCCGACACGCAGATCCGCGGTGCCCTGGAGAAGGTTAACCTCGGCAACGTGGTGATCCAACGCGAGGCTACCCTGGGGGGCGGCACGGGCACAAACTACCTCGAATTGCGCTCACCGTTCCAGACCGCCGACCGGATCGTCAGCACGCTCAAGGCCGCTTTTCCGGACGCGCACTTGGCGGTGGAACGCTCCGAAGGCGTCGGCCCGGTCATCGGGTCGGCCCTGGCTTGGACGTCGCTGAAGGCGCTCGGCCTGGGCATCCTCGGGATCTTGGTTTACGTGACGCTGCGGTTTGAGTTTTCGTTCGCGATCGGTGCGATTGTTGCGCTCATCCACGACGTCATCATCACGCTGGGCGTCTTCATCCTGACCGGGCACGAACTTTCGTTGGTGGTGGTCGGCGCCGTGCTGACGATCGGCGGCTACTCGATCAACGACACCATCGTGGTGTTCGACCGCATCCGGGAAGGCTTCCGGGCGGGGCGTAAAGGCAGTACGCAAGCCATCATGAACGCCAGCATCAACGAGACGCTGAGCCGTACCCTGTTGACCAGTGGCGTCACGCTGCTCTGCATGCTTGCCCTCCTCTTGTTTGGGGGGGCGGTCCTGGCGGATTTTGCCTTCACCATCGTCATCGGGATTGTGGTGGGCACCTATTCGTCCATTTTCATCGCCTCACCCATCGTGCTCTGGTGGACCAACCTGCGGAAGGGCAACCTCCGCCGGGAAGTGACCCGGCCGCAGACGCCGGGGCGCGAAGCTCCGGGCCAAAAGGGCTCGGGTGCCGGCCAACCGGCGAAAGCATAAGGTCACGGACGCTGGCCGCCGTCTTCGCCCCGGCGGCACCCGGTTAGGGCGGCTCGCCTCGTACCGACGGGACGCCGACCTTCCGGTAGAGGCGGGGGCTTGCGGTCGACGCCGGTGGGGCGAAAACCCGGCCGTTGTCCTCCCGGAAACGGGGAACTGGGAACCCGCAACCAGCAACGGCGCTTCCGCGCCTCTCCCATTCGGACGAGTCCACCACGGCCCTGGCGGACGTTCTACTATGCGCACCGGAGGCCCCCCGGCCACTCACCTTCCGGCTGCCGCCTCCACATCCATGGAACGACGAAATCTTCTCTCGTTGGGTCTGTTGTCGCTGGCCGCGACAGTTTCAGTTCACGGACAAGTCCTCCAGGCCGCCGCCCCGGCCGGCCTGGATGGCTCACCCACCCGCTCCACCACGGAAAACTTGGCCATCAAACGCTACGTCACCGCCGGCAACCGGGCGTACGAAGTCGGCACCCTGGATGGCGCCTTTCCCGGGATGGGTTTTCATATCCAGGGCCACATGAACGGCGTCTGGTTGCACCCGATCAAGCTGCTCGATTCCTACGCCGTTTCGATCAACGGCACAGCCTTGCCGGCCGCCAACCGCTTCACCTCCGGCGCGGGTTACGTGCAGTTCAACCATCCCACCACCGCCGGGGTGACCGTCACGCGGACGGTGTTCTCGCCGGACGGGATCCCGGTCGTGCTCATCGGATTGTCCCTCAAGAACGCGGGGAGCGGGGCAACCGCGTTTAACCTCTCGTTTGACGCGACCAGCGAACTGATCGGTGCTTATCCGTGGACCTTCACCAAGCCGACTTCCGACGAGGTTCATCAAGCCGACCAGGTCGTTTTCGATCCCATTTTCTCCAGACTCCGTTTTTCGCAGCCGGGCAAGCCGTGGTACGCCGAGGTTAGCGGCGCGCCTCGGCTGGTCACGGGCCAAGCCTCGGCTCAGCTGATCGCAGCAACGTTTCCCGCTCGTTCCACCATCCAGCCCAAACAAGCCAAAGGTAGGCTGATCTGGCGTGTCAATTTGGGGAGCGGCAGCCAGCTCAACCTCTGGATTGCCGTCGCGGGATCGAATACCGGACTCTTTGAAGCTAACTACGCGATCTTCCGGGGGTTGCTCGATCCCGATGGCCTCCTCGCGGCCAAGGTAACCTCTCGCCTTGACGCCCTCGCCGCCTCCAAAGCCACCATCCCGAATGCCACCCTGCAAGCCGCTTTCGACTGGGCCAAGGTCAACCTCGCCGACATGCGGCGCGTGGTCCAAGACGCCCACATCCGCGACACCTACGACGCCAAGACGGCCACGGCGGGCGGGGCCTACCCCGCACCGATCGCCACTTACCCGATCCTGAGCGGGTTTGGCGCTGGGTATCCGGATTACCCCTGGTACTTTGGCACGGACGGTGCCTACACGGTCTTCCCGCTGGTCGCCGTGGGCGCATTCCAGCAGGCCAAGGACCACCTGAATTTGCTTCGGGAAGTCTCGCGGACGGTCAACGGCGGCACGGGTAAGGTGATCCACGAACTCGTCACCACAGGTGACATCTTCTACGGAACGAACCCAACCCCAGGCGACACCAACGAGACTCCCGAGTTCGCGACAGCCGTGGCGACCCTCTGGCGCTGGTCGGGCGACAATTCCGTCCGGGACGACAACTACCAATTCATCATCGACGGCCTTCGCTACATCACCACGACCCTCGACTCCAACGGGGATGGGTGGCCTGAGGGCGCCGGGATGGTGGAATCGGCGACCGATCTCGGCGCCGAAAAAGTCGACGTGGCGGCCTACACCATCCGTGCCCTGCGCGACTTGGCCGAGATGGCCGGATCCAAAAACGACCGCGTCACGCAGAGCTGGGCCAGTGGGAAGGCGAGTGCCTTGACCACGATCTTTGATCGCAGTTGGTACATTCCTGCCCTCGGACTCTATGCCGACTCGTTGGCATTGAACAAGGAAGTTGCGACCGACCCGGGCGTGGTGGTCGTGCCCGGCACCACCCCGATCACCAAGCTGCAGGGGCTCTACTGGACCAACGCGGTTCCCATGGAAACGAACCTTGCGACCGCGGACCACGCCGCGTCGGCTTTTCCCATCCTGGAGAGCCCAATTTTTACGGTCCCGAACGGCTACGTCCAGCAAGCCTTCGGCGGCGGCCCGCAGGGCCGCGGTAGCCTGCAAGCCTCGGCCCTGAACACCTCCGTGATCGCGGTTGCTGAGGCCAACTACGGCCGGGTCAACCAGTCGCTGGCCTACGTCCTCGACATCGCTCGGCACCTTGACCTCGAGCAGCCCGGGGCATTGCCCGAGCTCATGCCAAGCCCGGATTACGATTCGTTCCAGATCTTCACCCAGCGCGCGATGGTGATGCAGGCGTGGTCCTCCTACGGTGTGGTCTACCCGGTGGTTTACCACTACCTCGGCGTCCGACCGAACGCGCCCCGCCACACGCTCACTGTCCTGCCGCAACTGCCGGACTCACTGCAGAGTCTCCGGCTCTCCGCGCTCAACGTCGGCGGCCAGACGGTGAGCGCCTACGCAACCCACACCGGCAACGGTTACTTAACGCGGGTCGTCGTGCCTGCCGGCTACCAAGGGACCATTGGGTACGTCATTCCCAGCGGGACCATCCCGCGGGAAGTCCGCCTGAACGGCAACCCGGCCGCGTTCCAGACCCGCGATACCCTGCGCGGTCGCGAGGTCTACGTCCAGACGTTCGTGCCGGGGACGTACCAAGTAGACGTTCGCACCCGGTAAAAGGGTCCAATCGGTTTCTCATAGCCGACTGGCGATGGGTGGGGAGCGCACGACCAAGCGCTCCCCTTTTCGTCTCGAGTATAACACCGCCCACCGTGCCGCGAGCGATTCGCCTTGCCTTTCGGCCTTGGCTGGGGATTTCTGGAAGCAGCCTCTTGCGCCATGAAAGCGTTTTGCGTCTTCTTGGGCGTTCTCACGGCCTGCGGCGCTTTGCCGTCCATGAGCCGGGGACAAAGCCCGCTGGCGCCCGGGCCAGCGTTGCCCCAGACGCAAACCGGCGGTGGCGCGAACGAGGGTGGTGCGCCGGAGTTGTTGCCGCCTTCGACTGCCCTCCCCGACCCGGCCCCGCTCTATCCAAACG
>CAXUNV010000185.1:0-8741 GCA_964252355.1 uncultured Chthoniobacterales bacterium
AACGAGCCGGCGGAGCGCTTAGAGCCGTTGCTTTTGGTCGAAGGCGGGAAGGAGCGGGTGGTGGAGGTTTCCGTACCCGTGGAAGAAGGCGAAGACGCCTTCATCCTGCAGATGCGGAACTTTCTCCGGGCCGTCCGGGGCGAGGAAGAGGTGGTCAACGGCGCGGCGCAAGCCGTTGGGTTAATGCGGATGATCGACGGGGTGTACGCCTCGAGCCGGACGGGACGGGAAGTGGTGTTTGGGGAGTCGGGGGGTGCCGGCGCTGACGGTCGGCCCGCGGCGTTGGAGGTCGGCGCTGCGGGCCGGGGCTAGGGATCACCTGTCGAGGTTTGCCGCCGACGGCACGCGGCGACCCTGGCTGCCCATCGCGTAACCTGGAAGGGCTGGTGCTCGGGCGCTACGCGGAGGGCGGGGACGCCGACGCTACCCTGGCGGTGTCTCGCCCAGCCCCGGCACAGATTTTCTTGGCGACGCCGCACGAACTGCCTGCCTTACACTTTCCTCTCGTCGGCGCGGCGGGTTGCCCATCGCCGAGAACGGCAGAATTGGATGGAAGAACGGCAGCGTCCATGCCGCGGCATGACGCTCAACCCGGCAACGCTCCGGGTCACGCCGGAACGCCTGTCCCGGCTGCGCCGCGTCGCCACGATTGAAAGCATCGGGTTTTGACCGGTATCGAGGGCGCTAAGCCGAGCCAACGCGACGAAGCGCGACCGGCGGATTTCGCTTGACGCGCGCTTTGAGGGGCGCGAACCGTGAACGTTCACGGCCCCTCTGCGGAACTTCAACCCCCAGTCCGAGAAAACCTCCCCGTATGTCCAGCCGTCCCCTGCGCCTGCGCGCCCGTCGCCTCGCCGCGCCGTTGCTCGGCGCCCTCCTGTCGGCCCTCACGGCCCTCCCCGCCGCGGCCGATCCGTTTCCCTATTTCACCGACCGCTTCCCGTCACCGCCCGGCAACCGTTGGACCACCGTCGACGGCGATTGGGCGGTAAACGACGGTGCCTTCCGCACCAGCGGGGGCAAAGCCGTGGCCAACTCCGCCGCGATGGGCGACCTCGCCTACGACGTCGACGTCACCTTCACGGCGTCCGGCAGCGACGCTGGCGTGATGTTGCGAGCGAACGCCTTCGCCGCCGGGCCCGATGCGTTTACCGGCTACTACGTGGGGCTCAGCACGAACGGCTACCTCGTCGTCGGCCTCGAAAACGGGGGTTATCACGAACTGACCCGGCGCACGTTGGAGGTACAACCCGACACAACCTACCACCTGCGCGTGATCGCTTACGGAGACGATCTCCGGGTGTTTGTGGACGACATGCAGACCGCCCTCATCGACCTGCGGGATGCCACGTTCAGCACCGGCAGCGTCGGTCTCCGGTCCTACACGGCCCAGGTCGCCTTCGACACCGTGATGGTCAGCGGTTTCACCGTGCCGGCGAGGCCTCCGACCGCGCCGGTCGCCAACCGGGCGCCGCTAGTCAAGCGCGCGTTCGGGGCGTTGCCGCTGGGCAGCATCCGCGCCGATGGTTGGTTGGCCGAACAACTCCAGCTCCAGCGTAACGGGATCACGGGGTACGCGGAGCAGCTTTACTACGAACTCAGCATGAACGCCCAATGGTTGGGCGGCACCGAGCCTGACTCGGACTGGGAACGCCCGCCCTACTACCTGAAAGGGTTGGTCGCGCTCGCCTACACCCTGGGCGACCCGGACCTCGCCGCGCGCGCGCAAAAGTGGATCGATTGGGCCCTGGCAAGCCAACAGCCCAACGGCCAGTTCGGCACGGCCAACAACGATTGGTGGCCGCGGATGCCGATGCTCTACGCCCTGCGCGATTATTACGAAGCGACGGGCGACGCGCGCGTCCTGACGTTTCTCACCAATTATTTTCACTACCAATTGCGGCAACTGCCCAGCCAACCGTTGCAGGTCTGGGCGCAGGACCGTGGGGCGGACAACCTCGAGGTGGTCCTTTGGCTTTTCAACCAAACGGCCGACTCCTCCCTCCTGAACTTGGCCGACCTGCTGCGGAGCCAAACGCTGGATTTTACCGGCATCCTCTACAACAACCTCTTCTTCAGCGGCGACCCGCTCTGGGCGCACAACGTCAACACCAACCAGTACCTGAAGGGTCCGGCGGTCGCCTACCAGAAGTCCGCGTCCGCCTTGGACCGGGATGGCGTGGAAGCCGGCCTGAATAACCTGCAACGAGATGCCGGCCAAGTCACCGGGCTTTCGTCCGGGACGGAGTTTTTGGCCGGCACCAGTTCCACGGAAGGCGTGGAGACCTGTTCGATCGCCGAACGGATGCAGAGCGACGAAACCGCCGAGATGATCCTGGGGGACCCGCGCTTGGGCGACGCGCTCGAGAAGGCGGCTTTCAACGCGCTGCCCGGCGCGTTCGACAAGGCGTTCAAGAACCACCAATACTATTCTGCGCCCAACCAAGTCCGCAGCATTCAGGGCGCAAACGGGTTCACCCAGGATTACGACAACGCCTTCATGCCAGGGCCGTTCTCCGGCTTTCCTTGCTGCCGGTTCAACGGGCCGATGGCCTGGCCTTACTTCACCAAGAGCCTCTGGGGGGCGACCCCGGACGGCGGTTTGGCGGCGTTGGCTTATGCCCCAAATCACGTGACCGTCCTGCTCGGTGGCCAGATGGTGACGGTGCAAGAACAGACCAATTACCCCTTTGAGGAAAGCATCCGATTCACGGTCGTTTGCGACAAACCCGTCCGGTTCCCCCTGCAGTTCCGGATCCCGCTCTGGGCGGATGGCGCCACGCTGACCGTGAACGGTCGCCGCGAAGTGGGCGTCGGGCCCGGCACCTTTTACGGGGTCAACCGGACCTGGCGCAACGGGGACTCGGTGGTGCTGACGGTGCCGATGAGCATCCGTACGTCGACTTGGATCAACAACTCGGTCGCAGTCGAGCGCGGTCCGTTGGTCTTCTCGCTGAAGATGGACGAACAATGGGCGTCCCAGGGCGAGGCCGGCCCGTTGGCCCCGGGGTTTGCGGAGTACGCCGTCACACCGGCCAACCCGTGGAACTACGGGCTGATCCTGAACCGGTCGGATCCGGCCGCTTCCGTGCAGGTTCACCACGGCCCCATGCCGGCGAACCCATTCCTGCAAAGCACCACGCCGGTGACGTTGACGGTGCAAGCCAAAAAGGTTTCCTCATGGGGGTACCGCCAAACGGCGACCCTCGCGCAGGAACCGCCGGAGGGTCCCTTCTACGTCGACGGCCCGGCGGAGACGGTCACCTTGGTTCCGTACGGCGCCGAAAACATCCGGGTGACTTATTTCCCGCAGATCGCCGCTTCTCCGGCGCTGCCAGCGCCGACGCGGTATGAAGCCGAAGGGGCGGTGATCACCGACGCGCAGATCGAAAGCACCCTGGACGCCTCGGGCGGTCAATACGTCGGCGCCATCGACAACCCTGACAGCGCGGTCGAGTTCGACTCGGTTTCGGCGCCGGTGGCCGGCGACTATGACGTCAACCTGCACTACGCGAACGGCACGGGTCAGGTCGACACGCACCAACTCACCGTCAATGGCCGCGACGTCTACACGGTCAACTACCAGCCGACGAGCGGTTGGGGGCGGTTCGCCGCCACCTCGGTGCGGGTCCGGCTCGGAGCCGGGCTCAACACCCTGCGCTTTGCCAAAGGTTTTCAATGGGCCGAGCTCGACTACCTGACCGTGACGCCCGCGCGGCAACGCTTCGCGTTGGTCAACCCGCAAACCGGGCAGGCGCTGGGTACGACCGGCACCGTACCTGGCGCCGCGTTGACTTTGCAGGCCCTTGCCGACAACGCCCCGGCGCAGGCGTGGTTTTTGGAGCCGCAAGGCAACGGTGACTTCAAACTCCGAAACGATGCGGCGGATTTGGTTTTGGACGTGGCAGGTGTCTCGGGAGCGGCCGGTGCGGCGATCGACCTCTGGTCGGACGTCGGGAACGGCGGCCAGCGCTGGCGCGTCCTGTCGACGGGCGACGGCGCTTTGGCGTTGCAGAACGTCAACAGCGGCCTGCTGCTGGACGCAACCACAGACGGGAACGCCACGCACGTCGTCCAAAGCGTGAATACGGGTACCCCTTCCGAGCGCTGGCTGTTGGTGCCGCTGGGTGAGGTGAAGTTGATCAATGGCCGGTACGACAACGTGCTCGAAAACCAAGCGACCCGGACGGGCGTGAAGCTGGCGGTGGATCAGCTGCAAACGACGGCGCACTGGAAGTTCGGTGTGTCCGCCAGCGGCCGCCTGACCTTGGTCAACCGGGCCAGCGGCTTGGCGTTGGCCGACCACGGCGGTTCCCTAACGCTGGTCGCTCCGGGCGACACGCCGGAGGCGCGTTGGCGCTTGGACGTGTTGGACGACGGCGACCTCGAATTGGTGCCGGACGCCGACCCGGGTCTGGTCCTGGCAGCCGTGAGCGCCAAAGGCGCGGCCCAGCTGCAGTCGCTTTCGGGCCAAGCTCAAGCGACGTGGCGGCTTGAAGGCGGTTACAGCACCGTCGACAGCACCGCCATCAGTCCGGGGACGGAGTTTTAAGGGGTGAAAACCCCCTGACGGAAGATGGGCGGGCTGGCCGGTGTCAGGGGAGCGCGGGCGTCCCGCCCGTTAGGGAACGCCGGGCGCCCCCGCCGGTAAACGGGGCATGCCGCGTCACCAAACGCCCGGTAGGGCAAGAGGTGTTTTACGAGACGCCGCCGGGCAGCCTGCAAGGTCAAGCACCATCCCGGGGCGCCCAGCGGCCGATAACGGGCGGGACGCCCGCGCTCCCCTAAGCGTACCGGCGCTACCCTTCGGGATTCCACGCCAGGGCGCGCAGGGACCCTTCGCGGAGCCGGAGGGTGCCGGGATCGTAGATCGTGCCGTCGCAGCCGCCAGCGCGGAAGATGGCGATGCCGTCGGCGATGGTGAGGATCTCTTCCTCTTCGCTAGAAACGACGATGACGGCGACGCCGGGATTCGCCTCAACCAAGCGGCGGACGAGTCGGTGGATTTCGCCTTTGGCGCCGATGTCGACGCCTTTGGTGGGCTCGTCGAGCAAGAGGAGCTTTGGCTCCTGGCGCAGGGCGCGCGCGAGCAGGACCTTCTGTTGATTGCCACCCGACAGCCGAACCATGGGCGCGTCCCAGTTCCCTTTGACCCCGAAATCTCGGAGGACGGCGGCGGTGTCGTGCCCCAGCCGGCCGCGCCGCAGCCAACCGAACCGGATGAACCGGCGCAAGACCGGCAGCGCGACGTTCAGCTTCGCGTCGAGCTGCGGGATGAAACCGTCCCTTTTGCGGTCTTCGGTGACGAGGACCACGCCGGCTTCCGCCGCTTGGCGCGGGTGGTGCGGGCGGTACGGCCGGCCGAACAAGTGGACCGCGCCAGCCGTCGGCGGTTCGAGGCCGACGAGGGAGCGGAGAAAGCGCGAACGGCCTGAGCCGACCAAACCGTAAAGGCCAAGGACGCGACCGCTCGTCGCGCTGAGGTTGACGCCCGTAAGGTGAGCGCTTTGCAAGCCGCGCACCAAGAGTGCCGGTTCGCGCGCGTGGCGATTCGCCGCGGTCTCCTGCGTCGACCCGGCGGGTTTGACGGTTGCCGAACCAGCCGTCTCGCCGGTGATGGCGGCGATCAGATCGGCCCGGGTGACGGCGCCGACCGGTCTGTTCAAGGCGACGCGCCCATCGATCAACGCGGTGATCCGGTCCGAGACGGCCAGCATCTCGTTGAGCTTGTGGCCGATGAACAGGATGCCGACCCGTTCTTGCCGGGCCAAGTTCCGCAGCCACCCAAAGAGCCGGTCAACCTGCGCGACTTCCAAGGACGCCGTCGGTTCGTCCAACAACAGGAACCGCGTCTTGCGGTGCACCGCGACCGCGATCTCGACCAGTTGGCGCGCGGCGATGCCGAGGTCGCCGAGTTTGGTCAGCGGATCGAATGGGAGGTCGAAGCGTTCGAGCAACCCCGCGGTTTCGCGCTCCATGGCACGCCGCTGAAGCAGGCCGGCGGCGGTCCGTTCCGCGCCAAGGAAGGTGTTTTCCGTGATGGTGAGCTGCGGCAGCAGCGACAACTCCTGGTAAACCGTCGAAACGCCTGCGCGGATGGCGTCGGCCGGACCGTCAAACGAGACCGCGCGTCCAGAGATCTGCAGGTGACCTTCCTCAGGGCGGAGGACGCCGGCCAACACCCGCAACAAGGTGCTTTTACCGGCGCCGTTGTGGCCGATGAGCCCGAGGATCTCGCCCGGGGTCACCGCCAAGGAGACCCGGTGCAAGGCCGTGACGTCGCCAAAGACTTTGGTGACTTCGACGGCCTCTAGCCGGCTTGCCGGTGCGGTGACGGCCACAGACGCTCCCCCGCTCCTCGCTCGGTCAACCGACTTCGCCCGGGGCGGGTTTGGCGCCTTTGATGATCTTGAGCGGACGCAGCACTTCCTTGGGCACCGGTTTGCCGTCAAGGTAGTCCCGGATCTGTCTCAGCACGATTTTGGCGTACTCGTACGGTTCCTGCGCCGCCGCGGCCGGGTACTGCTCTTCGGTCGGAAATTCGGAGATCGCAAAACCGTAAACCTTGGCGTTCGACTTCAAGCTTTTGACGGCGCGCAGGGCGCCTTGCGCGGCGGGTCCCGTGTCTGCCCAGATGAGGTTGATGTCGGGATGAGCCTGCAACATCTCGGTCGTCTTCTGCAGGCTCACGTCGGGCTTCACCAGCCCGTTGACTTCCTGCACAAACTTGACGTTGGAATTACCGTTGAACGCGGATTTGAAGCCTTTGGTCCGCTGAACCGTGGGGATTTCGTTCGGTTCCGTGACGATGCCGACCATCAGTTTGGCGTCCGGGCCGTAATCCTTAAGCACCTCCTCGCCGATCTGTTTGCCACCCGCGAAATTGTCGGCACCGACATAATCGACGATCTCCGCTTTCTGCGCCGCCAAGTCTTTGTCTGACACAATCACGTTGACGGTGAAGACCGGGATGCCGGCCTTGTACGCTGCGGCGGCCACGGCCGCGGCGGGTCCTGATTTGACGCCGTTGAGGGCCACGGCGCAGACGTTCTGCTGGACGAAACCTTGCACCTGCGCGAGCTGCGCCTCGTTGTCGTCGTTCGCGATCTGGACGTTCACCTGAAAACCAAGTTCCTTGGCTCCGTCCAGAAAACCTTGCCGCATGGCCACGTAGTATGGATTGGTGGTGTTCGGCAAGGCCACGCCGATCAGCGGTGTGCCGGTCTGGCACGATTTCGGCAGCAAGCGCGGGCCGTCGGCAGCCTGGAGCGCGGCCGGCAGCGCGAGGGCCCAGAGGATCGCCCCCATCCATCTAGTTAGTTTCATCATCATTTGGTTTGTTTCTGCTGTTAGTAACAAAATCTAATTTCCTGCTTGCCCTCGCTTCCTGCCTTCCCTGCGTCCCGGCAACCTTCCCACTAACCAACTTGGCCCGACCCGTCCTCGTCCGTCGGCTGAGATCGGCTCTGGAGCCCTGAGGCACTCGGTTGGCCTGCGTCGTCCGTCGCCAACTGCGCGGCCCCGCCCGATGGGAGCGGACGCGTCACGCCCTTTGCCCGTACCACCTGGAGGGCGCGACGGACTTCGCTGAACCGGCGGCGGTAGGTGTCGATGATCACGCCGAGCAGGATGATCAGCCCGATCACCAACGGCTGCCAGAAGCTCGGGACGCTCAACAGCGTCATGCCGTTCGAGATCGTCGCGATCAGGAGTGCCCCGAGCATCGCCCCGAGGACGGTGCCGACCCCGCCGAACAGGCTCACTCCGCCGACCACCGCCGCGGCAATCGAAAAAAACAGCTCGTTACCGGTCCCTGCGGACGGGTAGCCAACCATCAGGCGCGACGTGGTGATCAGGCCGCCCATGCCCGCACAAAACCCGCTGAGGGCATAGACCGAGAGGGTGGTCAGCGCCACGTTGACCCCGGCCAAGCCGGCGGCTTCGGCGTTGCCGCCGACCGCGTAGATGTGCACGCCCAAACGCGTCCGGCGCAGGACGAGGTGGCCGATGACGGCGGCCGTCGCCACCAGCACCACCGGCATCGGCACGGTGAACAACTGGCCGTTGCCGATCACCGAAAAGCGTTCGTCCGCCACGCTAATGCTTTGCGCTTCGGCGATGATCATCGGCACGGAAGTCGCCACGCCGTAGGTCGAGAACGTCACGATGAAGGCGGGCACCTTGACGTAGTGGATGATCGCACCGTTAAACAACCCGAGCAGGACGCCGGCCAACAAGCCGATGAGAGACGCGGCAAACCAGGGTAAACCGAGCTGCATCATCACGGTGCAAAGCACCCCGGTCATCGCGACCATCGAACCCGTGGAAAGATCAATCCCGCCGGTGAGCAGGACGAACGACTGACCCAAGGCCAGGAACGCGATCACCGAGCCGTTGAGCAACAAGATCAAGATGTTGCTGTAGGCGCGGAAACGCTCCGAAAGCAGGCACATGATCGCGAACACGAGCAGCCAAATCGAGAAGATGCCGATCTCTTCGCCTAACCTGCGACGGTGCAACGCGGACCTCCCGGGTTAGGTGCTTTGCGCCTGGGCATGGGGCTTCGGCGCCGGTGGCTCGGTTGGATCATGGCGTGGCTGCAGCTTGGTCCATCACCCGTCCGTGCCCGACGGGGCGAGCGCCGCGATATGGGATGGCTGGCGAGCCAAGCCGTACGGAAACGCCGGACCGGGCGGTGCGGCCGGTGGGAAGCTCAGGCGCATACTGGGGGGAAGGAGGAC
>CAXUNV010000186.1:0-8733 GCA_964252355.1 uncultured Chthoniobacterales bacterium
ATATAAAGTATAATTGATGTTTATTCGATTAGGCGTATAAAACAGCGATGGACGTGGCGAGGAATCCCAAACAGATCGGCAACGCGATCCGGCGTGCCCGGAGAAGACTGGGGTTAAGCCAGCAGGCTCTTGGTGACCGGACCGGGCTACGGCAGGCCACGGTCTCTCAGATTGAGGCTGGCCGTCCGGCAACCCGCCTCGACACGCTTTTAACCCTCCTTGCAGCTTTGGATCTCGAGTTGCAAATCGGTCCGCGTTCCAAGGATTGGAGCCGGTCGTTGGAGATGGCGTTCTAGATGGCGCGCCACCGCCGGCACGCGCCCTTGCGGGTGCTCCTTAACAATGCCCTGGTCGGCGTGCTCCTAAAATCCTCGGACGGGGCCGTCGAGTTTCGCTACGAAGCCGAGTGGCTCGGGCGCGAGCATGCCATCCCGGTCTCCCTCTCGTTGCCCTTGCGCGAGGAGGCCTTCCGTGGTGCCCCGGTCTTCGCCGTATTCGAGAATCTACTCCCTGATTCCGAAGTTTTGCGGCGCCGCGTTGCCGAGCGGGTCGGCGCGCAGGGGACCGACGTTTACAGTCTGCTCGCCGAAATCGGAAGCGACTGCGTCGGCGCCCTGCAGTTTGTCCCACTGGACTTGCCCGTCCCGGAGGGTGCGCAGATCGAGGGAGAACCGGTCAGCTCCCGGGAGATCGGCGCGATCTTGAACAACTTATCGCAAGCCCCTCTCGGCCTCAGCCCGAACCAGGAGTTCCGCATCTCCGTCGCTGGCGTGCAGGATAAGACCGCGCTTCTTCTCCATGAAGGCCAGTGGCTCCGACCGACGGGTGCAACGCCAACCACGCACCTGTTAAAACCACAGATCGGCCGCCTTCCCAACGGCATCGACCTCTCCCAAAGCGTCGAGAACGAGTACTTTTGTCTCAAACTCCTGGCTGCCTGCGGCCTTCCTGCCGCCGCCGCCGAGGTGCGACGGTTCGCAGGCACGAAGGCGCTCGTCGTCGAACGGTTCGACCGCCGGCTCACCGAGACCGGAAGGCTTTTGCGCCTCCCGCAGGAGGATTGCTGCCAGGCTCTTTCCATTCCGCCATCCCGGAAGTACCAGAACGAAGGGGGGCCAGGCATGGTCGAAATCCTCACGCTCCTGAAGGGAAGCGATCGTCCGCAGGAGGATCAAAAGACTTTTCTCAAAGCCCAGATCCTCTTTTGGCTGATCGGCGCCACCGACGGGCATGCGAAAAACTTCAGCATATTTCTCGGGCCGCGTGGCAGGTTCTATCTTGCGCCGCTTTACGATGTTTTGACCGTGCAGCCCGCATTTGCGGCGCGCCAGATTCTCAGAAAACAGATCAAACTCGCGATGTCCGTCGGAGATGGCAGGCATTACCAGATCGCCTACATCAAGCGCCGGCATTTTCTCCAAACGGTGCAGCGTGCTGGTCTACCGGCCACCCTGGCCAGCGACGCTTTAGAAGAAATCGTTGGTGTCGCCGAGAGCGCGTTGGACACGGTCCAGAGTCGACTTCCGCGGGACTTCCCCTCCGCGATCCCTGATGCCGTCAGGCAAGGCATGCAAACGCGCATGACCGCGGGTTGACGGATCTAAACAGCTGGTTCGTACTTCCGCGGCAGGCCGGATCCTGGAGAACGAAAGCGATGAACGCTCCAGCGGCGCGGCCCATTCCCGAGTCCAGCCGGCCGCTGCCGGAACCCGAAGTTTCTTCTACAGAACTTCCGACACACCATCACCTCCATGACGACCAGTTCGAGAAGCGCGCGAGATCAATCGGCGCGGCACTGCCGTCCCCGGATGTCAGCGACTGCCCGCGGTGAGTCTTGCCGGTCGCAGCGCGCGGGAGGCTGGTGCGACATCACGCCAGATCATCGTGGGCCCTTGCCCCGCGCGTACCCCCGCGCGTAGCCTTTCCGAAACCTTTGCAGGAGGGCGGGATGAAACGATGGATTGGTTTAGCCCTCGTAGTTGCGCTGGTGGTTTGGGTGCTTTTCGCGGCCTACGCGCTCGGGCTTTGGCCCCGAGGTTACCTTCCCCCGCCATTGGCGGCCTTGAAGCGGCCGACCACGGTCGAGGGGTTCGGATCTTCGTTCGCCGCGCTGGGATCGCTCCTCAGTCTAGTGCCGATGACGCTCGGCTTGTGGGCGGTCCTGCTGCAAGGGCGGGAACTCCGCGAAACCATTCGGGCCAACGAGCGTTCCCAAACGATCAACGCCCTGACCTACTTGGCGGCGGCCATGGACAAGCACATCGACGAGTACGAAACCGTCATTGGGGACCTGAAGGAAAAAGAAAAGGAGTGGAAAAGTCTGGCCGACAAAGTCAATCGCGGGCTCAAGCCTGCCCGAAACTCGCTCCACGCCGAAGCGATACGGCTGTTCCGCGTTTGGAACCCGGCCGTAGAACTACCGCCGAATCTGGAAGCGCTCCTGACGGCTGACCGCTCGAAGCTTCGAAGCATCAGCGCGCACGAGTGACGCATGGAAGCGTGAGGCCGCGGGGCGCTTGCCTGGCTTGGCAAATCTCGATGAGCGGGTTGAACCCGTAGACGGTCGGCCTCCGGCCGGAACCGGCCGCGGCGATTCCACGTGCTCCGCTGGTCTAGACGGAGCCGGTTGTACGGGCGTCACCTGGGTGACGATCACCACATGTTTTCTGCGCCGGTGGGCCGCGATGGCGTGACCTCGGACTTGGCAGAACTGAACCCCGAAGAATGCGTCGATGCGTGCCGGGCGATTCGCCGCGTGAGCGGTTTGCGCGGGAGAGCGGAAGGGGTGGGATTCGAACCCACGGTGCGGTTGCCCGCACGCCTGATTTCGAGCAGTCGCGCCGTCACCGGCATTCGGCGCGCCCGGCAAATGCCCGCCAAGCGCCGCACTTTGCCGCATTTTGCGGCACTTTCCGCTTTCCCGCGTCACCGCCGGTGGTAATGTCTTTTCAGCCATGCTCGCCAAACCGCCACCACGTCCGAAAGCCGCCTTCTTGAGCATGGCGGAGTTCGACGCGTTCAAGCAGGCCCAACGCGCAAGGCTGTTCGCCATGGAGCCGGAAGCCGCGCAGCGTCTGGCGTCATCGTTTGGGGACGTCAAGGCGGGGGGGGTCAAACTGCTGAAGCGTCGGCCGTACCGGTGAGGGGCGGCGAACCTGACGACTACGCCAGGATTTACCACGCCCTGCGAGGCGCAGGGATCGAATTTGTGCTGGTCGGCGGACAGGCCTGCGATCTGTGGGCGGAGTTGACCGAAGACCGCGAGCCGGAACTGAAGGCCTTCCGCCCGTATACCTCGCAAGACATCGACGTCTGCTCCCTGTCGGCCGAGGACGTGAAGGCGGCGGCGAAGGCGTTGGACGTCGAGCCGACGCTGGGCGACGCGGGATCCCCCGACGTCGTCATGGGCGGCATGCACGTCCCGCTCGGCGCAAAGGAGACGGTGCTGGTGCAGTTCCTCACCGGGATCTTCGGCGTGAACCCGCCGCGCCGCGTGATGGACGGGGCGCAACCCGTGCGCTGGGAGGCGCAGGGCCTGGAGCTTCTGCTAGCCCACCCGTTGCAGCTTCTGGAGGGCAAGCTGAAGATGGTCGGCAAGCGCGCGTCGAAGCTGCAGCAAGACTTCAAGCACTTGGGGATGCTGGCGCTGGTCTGCCGCGACTTCATCTCGCAGGCCGTGCGGGACGGCGAGGAACGCGAGGCGATCAAGCTTTGTAAAAAGATCTTGGCGTTGGCCCGCACGCGCGAGGCGACCCAAGCGGCCAAGCTCGGCGTTCGCATCGAAGGGGCGGTGCCGACGTCGGTCTTCAACCCGGGCTCGGCCCCGACGTTCGAGGCGTTCCTCGAGCGCGCCGTGCCGGGGTGGCTGCGGGAGATCGAAGAGGGGCGACGGGGCAGGCGGCGCGCCTGAGGCCGAGGACATTAGGGAAGCTTTAAGGCAGCAAACGCTTCGCGAAGGTGTTTGGTTCGCCGTCCGCAGCCTTGCGCAAACACCACGGTCTTAACCGGAAGGGGTGGGATTCGAACCCACGGTGCGGTTGCCCGCACGCCTGATTTCGAGTCAGGTGCCTTCGACCAACTCAGCCACCCTTCCTGCTTTTGCGGAAGGGGAGCATAGCGCCGGTTCTCCGTTTGTCGAGAAGCCGTTGCCTTTCCGGCCGCTGGTGAAATGGCTGCAGCCCTCACCCGATCGGGTGAGGACTGGCCTCAGGCGTGCGGACCTCTCCCGTTTTCGATTCCTTTCCGCCGCCGCGCCCGCTAACCTCCGGGCCAGCCAGCCAGTCTCCCGCCGGGCTCCCTCCTTAACCAAGCCGTCCCGACCACCCCGGACCACCGATGCCGTACCCCATGCACCGCCTTCCCCCGTCCTTCGCACGATACCTCCTCGCCGCGGTTGCGCTGACGCTCCCCTCGGCGCCGCACCTGTCTGCCCAGACTGCCGCCGCGCCGCCGTCGCGGGCCGAGGCACTGCGCGCCCGCATCCGCTTCTACGAAAACCCGCTCGACCTGCAATCCCCCGCCGGTCCGGTCGAGTCATGCCCGGACCCGCGCATCTACCGCAGCCAACAGGCCGGGGATCCTTACTGGTACCTGTTTTGCACCGAAACACCGTTCACCAGCGACGATCGGGATGCCACGGGCGCCCTGGTCCGGCATTACGCGCCGACTTTCCGGTCGCTCGACCTGATCCACTGGGACTACGTTGGCGACGTTTTCAAGACGTTGCCGGCTTACGCGGCGCCCGGCGCGTTCCTTTTTGCGCCGAAGCCGTACTACGCGAATGGGCGCTACTACGTCTACTTCACCGTCACCGACACAACCTTTCCCGGCGGCGGTAGTGCGATCGGCGTCGCCACCGGGCCGACGCTGCATGGGCCCTGGACGGCGGCGCCCAACCCGGTAGTCGCCCCCGAGCCGCCGCCCGGCGCCACGGATGGCCGCCGGTGGAATTTTGATCCGGAGATCGTCGAAGGTGAAAATGGCCAGAAGTACATGTTTTTTGGAAGTTACTTTGGGGGCATCTCGGCCCGCACGCTTTCGCCCGACGGGTTGTCGACCGGGTCCGTGGAAACGCCAATCAGCATCCCCAACCGCTACGAGGCGGCCCGGGTTGTCAAGAAATTCGGGTACTACTACCTGTTTGTTTCGGCGACCAACGCGACCAACGGTCCATTGACCGGGTACACCGTCTTTTCCGGACGATCCCGGAACGCCCTTGGTCCCTACGTCGACAAAGAGGGCCACTCGTTTTTGGATGGCCGCGTCGGCGGATCACCCGTGCTCAGCATGGTCGGCAATCGCTGGGTCGGTCCGGGTCACAACGATGTCTTCACCGATTTTGCCGGCCACGACTGGGCGCTCTACCACGCGATTCCAAAGGACGACCCGTTCTTTACCAACCCGGACGGTTCGGTCGACGCTTCTCTCGAGAACCATCGTCCGGTCCTGCTTGACCCCTTGGCTTGGATCGACGGTTGGCCCGAGGTCCGCGGCGGCCACTGGATCTCAGATTTTGAGCAGTTCGCGCCCGTGGCCCAGCCCGGCCAGAACAACCCGTACTTCGCCGGGGGACCCCTCTTCACGTTTTTGGACGAGCCGGTGCAGCGGTTGTTTGCCGATGAGTTCGACGGCAACAACCTCAACCCGGGCTGGTCGTGGGTGCGGCCACCGGTGGCCGGCAGCTACGGCGTGGCGGGTGGTTCCTTCAACTTCACCACGGAGAACGCCGATTTGTACGTCGATACCAACAACGCGTCCGTGCTGTTGCGGGACCTGCCGGCCGGCGACGTGGTCGTCGAGACCCGGGTGAAGGTCGACATCCCGCCGGTGGGTCCCGGGTATGGCTTTGCCCAAGCCGGCTTCGTGTTCTACCGGGATGACGATAACTTCGTCAAGCTGACCAGCGTCGCCATCTTCGAGACGCGCCAGACCGAGTTCGCCAAGGAACTCTTTCCCGTGCCGGCCGGGTACCCGCGTTACGGCAACACCGTGGTCGGTACCCCGGGCGAGTGGACCTACTTGCGGATCGTGCGCCGGGGGCTCTCGCCCGGCGAACGCTACACCGCCTACACCAGCGACGACGGCCTGCATTGGGTGCACGGCGGCAGTTGGACCCACCAGCTGGGACCACAGGCAAAACTTGGCTTGGTTGCGATGGGCGGGGGACCGTACCCGGCCCACTTCGACTACGTCCGGATCAGCCGGCCGTTCCCGTTGCCGCCCGATTACCCGGTCGACTTCTTGCCTTGAGAGGTGGAGGACCGGACGCGTTCTGCGGTGGGGCGGCCTTCGTGCCCGCGGTGGGGCGAAAATCCCGGCGGAAAGCTTGGGCAGCTTCGGGTTTGGATTTCCGCCGGCTGGTCTCAGCCAGCCGGCGGGGAACGATTGGAAAGCCGCTCCTGTCATCGTTTGCGGCCCGGCTCAGACCAACCTGCAGGCCGCTCAGACGACCGCCGCTCCAGCTGCAAGTTGGATCTTCGCCCCACCCACGTTGGTGGTGGCTGGCCGTTGACGGCAAACGGCAAACCTAGCCCGCCACTTCGTCTTAACTAGAAACCAGAGACCAGAGACGAGAAACGCTTAACTTCTCCTCCGTCCGCCCTCAGTAAACCTTCTCCTTCTCCGGATCCCGCCGCTGGTCCCCCAAGTACTCGTAGTTGTCAGACAGCCGGTACATCGTCCGTCGCAAAAGTCCGACTACGTTGGGACTCATCGCGTCGAACCATTGGGATGCCCGCACGAAGAGCAGGACCGTGCTGAGGAGACGCGCGCCCGTCCAAGTTCCGGCTAGGGCGTTGGCCCAACCGAGGAGGGAACTCGGTTCCCAGCTCGCCTCGGCCGGCATGCTGACCACGTTCCACCACGCCACCAGCGTGCCGAGACCGGTCCAGAAAATCGTCCCCCGCAGGCGGACGTGCTGCATGGCCCAGTAAAAGCGCTCCGGCGGCACCGGAACACGACGCGTGCGCCAACCCCGCAGCCTCCAACGGCGGCCAAGGTTGAAATAGTCGTAGATCGCCAGCACCGGCAGCCCGATCGCACCGGTGACGAGTGCCGGGAAAAAGGGTAGGCTGCTGAGCCAGCCGCAGAAAAGTGCGACCAGCCAGCCTAAGCAAGCAAAGATGGCCAGCACTTCGACCATGGTGCCCAGTGTAGGCGCGCCGCTTCCAGAAGGGAAGCTTCCGCGCGCAGGTTTTTCGCCGACGGAGGGGTACGGCTTGACGGCCGCGCACCCTGAGCTGGCGCCGCGCCCCCCCGCGTCACGGATCCTTGGCCGGAGGTAGGGTCAGCACAAAAGTCGCGCCTTGGCCTAACTGGCTGCGGCAAGCGATCTCCCCGCCGAGCGCCTCCACCAGGCGTTTGGCGATGGATAAGCCCAGCCCATGCGAGCTCTCGCCGCCGGTCGGACGGGCCGAGAGACGGGCGAAGCGACCGAAAAGCCGCCGTTGGTCCTCCTCGCTGATGCCTGGACCCTGGTCTTGGACCTCGAGCACGGGCCGCCGCTGACCGCCCGCGGTGGCAGCGCCGGCGAGAACGCGAACGGTCACCGGGGATCTCGGTGGGGAGTACTTCACCGCGTTGGAAATGAGGTTGTCAACCACCTGCCCGAGCAGCTTACGGTCGACGTGCGTCCACACCGCTTCGCCGGCGCCAGTGAACGTCAGGCGGATCTGTTTGCGCGCCGCCGCCATTTGGTGCTGCCCGACCTTTTGCGCCGCCAGCTCGTCCAAACGGCAGGTCTCGCACACCGGCGTCAGGCGGCCCTCTTCGATGACTTGCACACTCAGGAGGGTTTCCACCAGATCCCGCATGCGCCCGGCGGCCGCCTCCACCTCGCCGAGCATCTCCAAGAGCGCGGCAGTCGCCTGCACGGGCGCCTCCGTCAAGCTCGCCACTTCGCCCTGCATCAGCTGCACGTAACCGGTCACCACCCCCAGTGGGTTGCGCAGATCGTGCGCGGCAATGCCCAGGAACTCGCCCCGTTCGCGGTTGAGTCGCTCAAGCTCCGCGTTGGTGGTTTGCAATTGGGCGTGAGCCGTCGCCAGCCGGTTCCAACCTTCGCGCCGCGTCCACTCATACACGACGCCCAGCAGGCACATGAAGAGTACCAAAGCGCCGTACCCCGCCGTACCAACCAACGAGGCGTACGGTGCCGGACAGAAATCGGGCACCTGGACGCCACCAAGTTCCAAGGCTCCAAAAGCGCCGATCGCCAGCAGGCACACCGCGCACCAAAACAGGCCCGTCCGCCAGCCGACGAAGAAGCAGGCGCACAACGGCACGCACGCCAGCCACGCCACGGCGTGGCCGTGCAGGCCGCCCTCGATGCCGGAGAGACTCACGAAACCGACGGTCAGCACGGACGCGTTTAAGTTGCCCACGAGCGGCAGCCGGGCGGGCGAGGATAAAAGCCAGCGTCCGTAGCCGAGCAAGACCGTGCAGGCGGCGACGCAGAACCCTCCCCAGACGTGGCCGATGGCCAAGTAGAAAACGGCGAAGATGGAACCGAAGGTCAGCCCGAGCAGGCTAAACCCGGCGCAGAGCCGGACCTGACGGGCGAGGTCGGGGGAGAGCTGGGCGCTCTCGCACACCGACCGGCTCCGTGGCCGAAGGCGACGGTGCCAAGGCGCAGCGCACCGCCGCGAGGCAGGCGCCGGCGCCGGCATCGCTGGGGTCGAGGATGGGTACGAAGCGATGGCGCGAGGCACGCCCGTAAGCGATGCTTCGGGCCGG
>CAXUNV010000187.1:0-728 GCA_964252355.1 uncultured Chthoniobacterales bacterium
GAGCCGAGTTGGTTTACAGATGCGTCCGCACCGCCGGGTCCCGATACGTAACTAATCTCGTTGTCTTTGCCCAGCAGATTGATCGACCTCACGGTCGTCAACTCCACCCGGTTACCGTTGCCGGCGACGTTCACGGTGCCACTCTCCCCCAAAATGCGGATCCGGTTGTTATTGCCGGCAACGGTGAAGTTTCGTCCATTGCCCTGCACTTCAGCGGATTCGCCGTTCGAGGCGAAGAGGGTGCTCGAAGGCGAGACCTGCGAGGCGGGGGGTTCGTCGGTCTCGCCGCGGGCAAGCGGCAGAACGATGGCCAGGGTCAGGGAAGCGTAACCGAGAACAAAGGGAGAAGCTTTCATGAGGGATGGAGGTGAGGACGCGTGGCGCGCTGTCTCCTTTACACCCGCAACGGCCGGAAAGTTGCAAGGGGAAAGGGCCCGCCCTCAACGGGCGGCGGCCGCATTGTCCGCGTCGCCAGACACCTGCGGGACGGCACCGTCGGCCGAAGCGCGGTATTGCACGTGGTTGTCGTGCCCGACGAACCGGATGGAGCGGACTCGCTCGACGCTGACCGTGTTGGCGTCGCCGTAAACGGTCAGGGCATCCACGCGGCCGTTCAAGGTCAGGCGGTTACGACTGCCGTAAACGGCGCAGGCGTCCGCGTCCAACTGGCGGGTCAGCACCATCTCCCGCGTCACCGCCGACGACCACCTCATCAGGCGGCTCCATGG
>CAXUNV010000187.1:738-8730 GCA_964252355.1 uncultured Chthoniobacterales bacterium
AGCCGTACCATGGAGCCGCCTGATGAGGTGGTCGTCGGCGGTGACGCGGGAGATGGTGCGGGCGTGGCGACCGGTGCGACGCGGCGCGCAGGCATCACCGGCGGCGGGGAAAGCGGGAGCGTCGGCACCGCCCGGACGGATGCGTCGCCGGGCCGGCCTGGGGCACGGTACGGCTTTACGCTGACGGAGGTCCCCACCTCGACCTGCACGCGACGGACCGCCCCATCGGCTGGCAATTTCGAGGTGTAGGCAATCAGGTATTGGCCCGCGAGTTGCGCCCCAATCGCGCCGTAAAGCGACCGAAGTTCCGACGGGCTCGGCGCGAGGAAGAACAAACCACCGGTCGTCTGCGCCAATTCCGACAGCAGTGCGCGGTCGATCGCTTGGCCCAGGCCGATGGCGTAAACCGGCACGTTCGCTTCCTTGGCCGCGTCGATGACGTCCGCCCAGGAGTGCCGACTGAGCGCGTGGCCGGTGCCGTCGTCGTCCACCCCATCGCTGAGCAGGACGACGGCGTTGCGGCCGGGCCGGTCCTTCAGCACGCCCACGGCCTCATAGAGGGCGTCGTACAAAGCGGTGTCTCCCCGCGCGACGGTGCCGTCGATGGCACGCCGGACCAATGTGCGGTCGCTGGACATGGGCGTGAAAATTTTGACCGTCCGCGCGAATCCGATGAGCTGGGCGCTGTCATTCTCCGCCAATTCGTCCAGGAACGCTTTGGCGGCGTCGTGGACTGCCGCCATCCGCGGACGCATCGAACCGCTGGTGTCGAGCGCCAAGACCACGGAAAGCGGTGGCAACTTCGCTTCGACGCGCAACGGCGCTTGTTCGACCCCATCCTCCCGCACACGGAAGTCGGCGGCACCCAACCCACGGACCGGGGTGCTATCCTTAAGCACGGTGACAAAGACCGACACGGTCGGATAACGTTCGGCGTTGACTTCGTTCAGGACGACGCGGCTTCCCGCGGCCGAGCCGACGCTCGTCACATCCACAGCGCCGCTACAGCTTGCCGCAGAGTCGGTTTGGGCCCCGGCAAGGGAACCGAGCGCCAACCCGCCCAACGCCGCGGCCCACGCCAAACCGGTCTTCACGCCGCCGTCATCGCCTTGCGGACGGCAGGTAATTCTCCCGCCGACCCGAGCTTCTCGTTCTTGTGCGCGATGAAGTTGGCGTACTCCTTCACGAAGGTTTTGCCGGGTGGCCGGAAATCAAACTGTTCGGGGTGATCCCGGAAGAACTCGCGGTGAACCCGCGTCCAGACCAGCCGGCCGTCGGTGTCGATGTTGATCTTGGTCACGCCCAGTCTGGCGGCGGGCAGGTACTCGTTTTCGTCCACGCCGCGCGCGCTCGGGTCGAGTTTTCCACCGGCCGCATTGATGCGTCGCACCTCTTCGACGGGCACGCTGGAGCTGCCGTGCATCACGATCGGGGTGCCGGGAAGCCTCTCCCGGATTTCGCGGATGACCTCGAAATGCAGGCTTTGTTGGCCTTTGAACTTGTAGGCGCCGTGACTCGTGCCGATCGCGGCGGCCAGAGAATCGCACCCGGTCTCTTTCACGAACTCCACCGCCTCTTCGGGGTCGGTCAGAAAGGCGCTGCCCTCCGCGACCTGCACGTCCTCTTCCACGCCGCCCAAGCGGCCCAATTCCGCTTCGACGCTGATCCCTTTTTCGCGCGCGCGCCCCACCACCCGCCGGGTGGCCGCGACGTTTTCTTCGAACGGTTCGTGGCTGGCGTCGATCATCACCGAGCTGTAAAAGCCCGAGTCGATGCACTCGTAACAGGTCTCCTCGTCGCCATGGTCGAGGTGCACCGCAAAAACGGCTTCCGGGTAGATCTCCGTGGCGGTGCGGATCATGGCCTCGAGCATGCGCTTGTCGGCGTATTGACGCGCGCCTTTCGACAGTTGGATGATGAACGGTGCCTCCGATTGGACGCACCCTCTAAACAATCCGAGGATCTGTTCGAGGTTGTTGATGTTGTAAGCGCCGATCGCATATTTACCATAAGCGATCTTATAAAGATCAGCGGTGGTGACGATCATAAGGGGGGTTAAGGCCAGTTAACGGCGGTCAAAGGCCGTTGTACAGGTCAAACCGGGCGTCTGCGAGGCACCGCGCCGTTGTGCGCCGGCAGACCTAGGGTTATGAGCTTCCCATGCGCGTTTTAGTGGTGGACGGCGACGGGGTGACCGCCGGCGATGCCCTGGTGGCGGCGTTGGCCGACCTGGGGGTCAAACCTTCGACTTTCGAATGGGAACTTTCCCAGGTGGACGTGGGCGATTTCCACTTGCACTTTGACCGGCCGGCAGGCGGCGGGGTGAGGTTTTCCATCCACGGTGGCGCCACCCACCGCCACGGGACGGACGACCATGAGGCGAGTCACGCCCACGAACCCGAGCACGACCACGTCGAGAAACCCGCGTCGGCGCCGGTGGACGTTGCCAAGGTGCGCCGCGCCATTCTGGCGAGCGGCCTGCCCGAAACCGTGACACGGATCGCCACCGGGCTGCTGGCGGACGCAGCGGAGATGCCGGCGGGTGAACCGACCCCTTTCACGGAGGTGGAACTCGGTCTTGCCGCGGAATCGGTGTTGATCGCGGTTGGGTTGACCGAATTGCGCGTAGAGGGGGTCAGCTTTACCGGACCTAGCCGCGGACCCGGCCCGGCGCCGGCCGGCATGCCGCCGCCGGCGTCCACGGATGGTTTGCGGGCCATCCAGACAGGCGTGGGCCACGGCGAAGACTCCGGCGGTCGTGTCACCGCGACGCTGCTGGAAGGTTGACGGCGCAGGAACGGCGGGAGGTCTCGCGTCGCAGGTTGGGGAAGGGTGGTGCAACGTTTGGCATTTGGCTGCGCAGGACACCCCAGGATGGGCCCAGCGCGCGGCACGGTGGCCGCCCGCGCCCGCAGGCGATGGCGGGGCCCCATGACGGGCGGGACGCCCGCGCTCCCCCATCCGGCGGCGGGTGATGTGCCTCGTCTTGCCTTTCCAGACGTTTGCCCCACCAAGCCCTGGTGGTGAACGTCAGAAACGCGCAACGCCCCCCTTTCCCTCCCCCATCTGGCTGCAAAAAAGCGTTTGCAGTCCCGTGAAGATGTACCGACGCTCTCTTATGAGCACCGCGACGATGGAGAAAGTATCTCAGCTCGACCAGCTTAAACAGTTTACCAAGGTCGTCGCTGACACCGGCGACTTTGAGACCATGCGGGAATTCAAGCCGCAGGACGCCACCACCAACCCAAGCCTCATTTTGGCGGCGGCGCAGAAATCGGATTACGCCGCCCTTTTGGACCATGCCGTCACCGACCTGAAGAACTCGCCCCTTTCCGGGTGGGCCAAAGTGGACGCCGCCATGGACAACCTTCTGGTAAATTTCGGGGTCGAGATCCTCCAGATCGTGCCTGGCCGCGTTTCGACCGAGACGGACGCCCGGCTCTCCTTCGACCGCGAAGGGTCCATCAACAAAGCCCGCCAACTGATTTCCCTTTACGAGAAGAAAGGCGTTTCGCGGGAGCGCGTGCTGATCAAAATCGCGTCCACTTGGGAAGGCATCAAAGCTGCCGAGCAGCTCCAAACCGAGGGGATCAACTGCAACCTCACGCTGCTGTTTTCGTTCCCGCAGGCCGTGGCTTGCGCCGAAGCCAAGGTGCGCCTGATTTCGCCGTTCGTCGGCCGGATCTACGATTGGTACAAACAGTCCACGGGCA
Source organism: uncultured Chthoniobacterales bacterium (assembly GCA_964252355.1). GTDB lineage: Bacteria > Verrucomicrobiota > Verrucomicrobiia > Chthoniobacterales > JAFAMB01 > CAXUNV01. Next base: position 4,452 of record CAXUNV010000187.1, read on the forward strand.
AGGAGTACAAAGGCGCCGAGGATCCCGGCGTGCAGTCAGTCACGAAGATTTACAATTACTACAAGAAGTTCGGTTATGATACCCAAGTGATGGGGGCAAGTTTCCGGAACATCGGCGAGATCACGGAGTTGGCAGGAAGCGATCTCCTGACGATCAGCCCGAACTTGCTGGAGCAACTCAGCAAGAGCAGCGACCCCGTTGAGGCGAAATTGACGCCGGAAAAGGCGAAGGCGTCCGATTTGGAGAAGGTTACCTATGACGAGAAGACCTTCCGTTTCGAATTCAACGAAGACCAGATGGCCGTAGAAAAAACGTCGGATGGCATCCGTAAGTTCTCGGCCGATATCCGCAAACTCGAGAAGATTGTCGAGCAGAAGCTCGGGGTATAGCCGTCGCCTAGGACGCCTGCGGTGCGGGCCCTTCCCCGCACCGCCGTGCTCGCGGCATCAAGGAAGCAGGGCGTTAGCTCAGGGCACCGCTGACTCCTGCTCCACGCCGTGCCGCTCCTGGGCAATCAAGAACGGTAGCGCGTGACGAGCCGGTTCACGATAAATCGCGTAGAGGTCGCCGACGATGCGGTCCGCAGCTGCGGAATTGAACCAGGGATCGCCTCCAAGCCTTTTCCGGGCTGCCGCGGCGAGGCGTACACGTCCCGCGCCAGCGGGCGGATCGCCAAATCCGACTAAATCGGTACGCCGATCTTCCCAAAGTCGCCGGATGTTACGCTCACCAACCCGGCTGTAGGTCATTGTCTCAACCTCCAGTCCAGGCACGATCACTTTAACTACCTGAACGGGGTCTTCGGACGGGGTGAAACGCGCCACCCAAACGTTCAAGTCCTCTTTCCGCAAGCGATCGACCAACGTGCGCACCAGCTGCGCCTTGTCGGCGAGAAGTTCAGGGTCGGCGGTGGGCAGGGCCGTCTCGGGCACAACGTTGTCCACCCGCAAGACGCGTTGAGAAAGGAGCGCACGGGCGTCCGACAAACCTTTGCCCAACCAGTGGCGCATCGCCGTCATCGCCCGGGGTTCTTCGGTGGTGGGATCGATGAACGGTTCGTACCACTCAAGGTATTCAGGCGGGGCCACCTTTTGGATCAGATCCAACGGCCCGTGCATAAAGGCCAAACGGCTGCGCGACGAGATGAACTCCAACAACGCCTTGCGGACGGCCGTGCGTGCCACCGGGTGCACCGCTTCGCCACACGCGGCAGCCATGATGGCAAGGGCCGGCGCATCGTCACTGCGATCGATGCCCACGACGTAAACGTTGGCCATCCCGAAATCGGTGCCGGCTAACTTGATGCGCGCGTCGATGCCGGCACCATCAAGCCGGGCGAGAATGTCTTGGATCTCCCCATCCGCAATGGTGCGCGGGTCGATACCGACTCCCTGAGCCATCGCCCGGTACCGAACGCCGTTGCCATCGCGCTGCAGCACCTCCAACAGGCCGTGCGCCACGGCGTGTGCAAAACTCAGGCCAGCACCAAGGCCATTGGTGATCGGCGTGACCAGCGGCTCGCGCCCGAGGTTCAAAGCCCGGTAATCCGCGGCCGAACAAGCTAGAAACTCGACGGGCAACCAGCCATGAGAACCCTCCGCCAGACGCTCCACGCGAGCCCAGTCGAGTTCGTCCTCCTCCGACCAGAGGCTGCCTGCCCGCAGGTTTAAATGGACCGGGTGGATGACGTTGTCCTCGCCGGCAACCTGGCACAACTGCCGGAAAGAGCCTCGCCACAAGGGCCAGCCGCAAAGGGCGCGGCTGGCGTGCAAATCTTCCGTCAACTCCCCGAACGCGCCCACCTTGGCGGCAGTTTCGGATAGACCGAACCCGGTCCCCGGGCAGGGGGTGGCGTCGTCCGGGAAAAACACGGCCGTTTGTACCGGCATCCCAAGGTGGTCGAGGCCGTCGATGCCGAACTCCAAGTGACGACCCGGGGGAAGATGACGCCGGTACGCTTCAAGCGCCGTGGTCTCACTCATGCGGGTTCACCCACCATGATGCGGTTGGAACCGACCGGAGCGGCCCGCCGTGAGGCGAGGAAACGCTCCGCAAAGCCACGGCGCCCGGCCAGGGCCGCCTCCTTGCGATGGAACTGACGCAACTTACGCGCCACTTCCGGACGACCACCGAACTGAAAGCCGATCTGCGACGTGTACAGGCAACAACCTTCCACTTTCGCACCAATGCCGTCGGTGACGTCGGTGCAAACCTCGGGCAGATCCGTATTAAGCAAGCTGGCCGGTTTGGCCTCGGGATCGCGGATCGCGTAAGGGGTGTCGCGATACCAATGCACTTCGGCGGTCAATGACAACTCCAACACGGCGCGGATCGTCTGGAGGTGATCGACGTGGTTGCCGAGACCCTGAGGCGCAAAGATCACGTCCGGCCGCAGCCGGTCGCAAAGGCTGCCCAACAGGTAGCTGACCGGCCTCCAAATGCGGTCGGCCGGTTTGCTGCCGATGAAGAGTTCCTGGGACGAACCATACCCTCGGTGGGGCGCTTCCGGCAGCGGCAGGTGCACGACGCTGGCCACGCCCGCTTTGGCCGCGAAGGCACGGTCTTCGGCGCGTCGCAACGCCATGTAGTCGACGTCGTCACCAATGCCCTTGTCGGTCTGGCAACGCAGGGCAAAACCGGACGGATTAGGGATGGTGGCGGTGAAGACGGTGCACAGGCAGGTCGACCACCCGAGCGCACCCAAACGCGCCAACGTGCCGCCGCACGAGAACGCAACGTCATCGAGGTGTGGTGAAACGAAAAGTGCAACGGGCATGGTTATAAGAGGTGCGGGGTTTGCCGAAAACGACACGGCTCGACCGGTAATTCTCCATCCCAGTCGGTGTCGGGCTTCGTCCCGGCGAGTTTTTGATAAATGCCGTCGATCTGACGGGCGACGACGGGCCACGAGTAGAGTGCGTCGACTTCCGACAACGCCTTTTCCGCCAAACGCTTTCGCAACACTTCATGGCTGACCATGACTTCGAGGGCTTCGCGCAAGGCTTCCACGTCGCCCGGGCGAACCAACAGGGCATCCCGGTCGTGGGCCAAGCAATCAATCACGCCGACGCTCTGCGTGGAAACGATGGGCAAACCGCTCGCCATCGCCTCCAGGATGGTGTTGGAAAAGCCTTCGGCGTAAGTGGGCGACACAAACACGTCGCCGCGGTGGTACACCGCCGGCGTCTCCCCGTAGCCCACATAGCCGGTGATCTCCACCGCGGCGGGGGCGGCCAACATGGGCGCCCCCACCCCCCCCGCCGGGGGGTCTGGCCCGCTAACCGCCACGCTGAGACGGCCCCGCCACCCCGCTCGGCGGTGGGCGAAGGCGTCGAGCAGATCCAGGGCGCCTTTGCGCCGGTCAACCCGGCCATGGTAAAGCAACACCGGCGCGTCCGGCGCCTGCAGCGCCCCAGCTTGGTAGTCGGGGCGAGGATGAAAACGGGTCGTGTTCACCGCGCCGGGCACGATGGTGAAACGATCGAGAGGCGTGCCGTGGTTGCCCTGCACCTCCTCTGAGAACGATTTGGATCCAATCAAAAGAGCCCCGGCGTGGTTCAACACGATCGCCATGGCGCGCCGGTGAGTTTCGCAACAACTCCCGACCCAATGACCGTCGCCGCCTTGGATGGAGACCACGTTGGGTACGCCGGCACGTTTGGAGAACTCCAGCGCCGCCAAGCCCGTCGGGTACCCGTACTGGGCATGAACCAACTCGAACGGCCGGCGTCGGTGCTCAGCCTCGGCAGCGGCAACCAGATCGCGGATGTCCCGCTCAAAGTCGCCTCCCGCTTGTTCGCCCAAAGACTCGAGGCCGATGACCTTGACCTCTGGTACGGGCGGTGGCGGCCCGCCGCCATACACCCTGGTGCCCACTTCGTCTCCGCGATACTGGGAGATCATCGTGACGTCGTGACCAAGGGCAGCCAACTCCCGGAGTAGGTTGAGCGCGTAAACGCTCATGCCCGAGATGGCAGGAAAAAAGCGGCGTGAAATGAACAGGATTCTCATGCGGTGACGTGGGTAGGCAGCGTCGACGAAAGCAGCGCCACGGCGTGGCGGCTCGGTTCACGGTAGAGCGGATAAAGGGGTCCCAACCGAGCGTCGACCGCCACAGGATCCAACCAAGGGTTGCGGTACTCCTCTCCGAAGCCCTCAGGCAAAAAGATCGGTTTCGCGTGCGGTGGCGCGGCCCCGCCCCCCCCCCACCCCCCGGGCACTTCAAGAAGACGCCCAAGGGTTCGCCCGCCGATCCGGCCCGACGTGGGCGGCGCCCCCC
>CAXUNV010000188.1:0-8714 GCA_964252355.1 uncultured Chthoniobacterales bacterium
CCCTTTGGCTTCCCGCCTGCGCGCCGCGCCCCGTTTCGCTTGACGCGGCCGCCCGCGCGGCGGCGGACGGCGTCATCATGGATACCGAAACCGAACCGGCCACGTCGATCCGGCGAGCGGTTTATCCGACCGGGCGTGGCGGTCGTTGGGCGACGGTTTAAACGAATTGGCCCGTCGGCTTGCGCCCGAGGGTGTGCAGGTGGTTTTCCACGATCACGTGGGCACCTGCGTGGAGACGGAAGCGGAGACCGCGCGCTTACTTGACGAGACCGACCCTGGGTTGGTCGGCTGGTGTTTCGACTGCGGCCACCTCGCTTACGGGGGTGGCGACGACCTGCGGGCCCTCGCGCGGGACGCCCACCGCGTGGCCTACGTGCACCTGAAGGACGTCGACGGAGGCGTGCTCGCGCGGGCCCGCCACGAGGGTTGGAGTTTCCGGCAGGCGCTCGAGGGCTACATCTTTGCTCCGTTGGGCGAGGGCGTCGCGCGCGTGCCGGAGGTCGTCCGCACCCTGCAAGGGGCCGGTTACGACGGGTGGGTCGTCATCGAGCAGGACACGACGCCGCTGGATCCAACCGAAAACGCGGCCAAAAACCGGACCTACTTAGAGCGCTTGTTTGAAGCGGGTGCGAACACCACCGTCGCGTGAGGCGGCGCACCACGCGAGACGGCAACGTCGTTATCTGACGTTGCGTGCAGACCCACCGAGGGCGCAAGCCCGCTCGGGGTACCGGGTGGACGCTCCGGGGTTCGACCACTCAAAAGAGAGCCGTCAACGGCAGCACGGGGGGAGAAATCCGGGCGGCCAAGACGCGAAAACCCGGCGTCGCTACTCCACTTTTGGGCTGTTGTGCCCCAAGATTTTGACGGTCTGGTTCAGCTGCTCAATCTTCAGCGGCTTCTTCAGGACCGTCACCGGACTTACCTGCAGGATGCGATCGAGCACCTCACTGTCGGGATAACCGGTGATGACGATCACGTTCAGGTCCGGGTCGATCTGTTTAGCCGTCTTGTAGACTTGGTCGCCGGGAGCATCCGGCAGCTGCAGGTCCAGAAACATCAGATCGAATTTCTGTTTTCGCAGGCTGGTGATGGCGTCTTTGGCAGTGCCCACGACCACCCGGCTGAAACCGATCTTTTTCAGAAAGGTGCGGAAGAGTTCCTGCAAACCCGGGTCGTCGTCGACCACCAGTACGGTGGGCTGGCCTTGTTTATCTTGCCGCAGGATGTCGCGATCCAACGACGATTTTTTGATCCGCCAACGACCGCCGATCTGAATTGCCGGGATTTGACCCCGCTGCACCAAGTAGTAGACCGTCGGTAGGGGAATCCGCAGATATTCCGCGGTTTCTTTGACGGTAAGTAGGTTGTGGTTAGGCGGTTCGCTCACAGAGGGGGCTCTTTAGGATCTCGTTAAAAAAGATCTTGGGATTGTGATGGGATTATAAGGTCAAGTCAAGCTGCGGGTTATAAAGGTTACGGACCTTTCCGGGCGCGGCGGCCCGCCGAGGCGCCGTTCCGACCCGGCAGGGGCTCGCATTTGGCCCGTCCGCCGGTTTTTCTCTGGAGCGCATCCCGGGGAGGGCTTAATCGTCATCCCGGCATGCAGACGCGTACTGAGAAGGATTCGATGGGCGACATGGACGTTCCGGCCGATGCGCTCTACGGCGCCACCACGCAACGGGCAGTGCTGAATTTCCCTGTCAGCGGCTACCGGCTGAGCCGGCCGTTGATCCGGGCGCTCGGCTTGGTGAAATGGGCCGCGGCGCTGGCGAACCGCGACCTTGGCCGCCTTGCCACCACCCAAGCTCAGCTGATCGCGCAGGCGGCCGAGGAGGTGATCGCGGGCACGCTCGACGCGCACTTCCCGGTTGACGTTTTCCAAACCGGCTCCGGGACGAGTTCCAACATGAACGTCAACGAGGTGATCGCCAACCGGTGCAGCCAGTTGGCGGGCAAGGCGATCGGGTCCAAAAACCCCGTGCATCCCAACGATCACGTCAACATGGGCCAGTCGAGCAACGACGTCATCCCGACCGCGATCCACCTCGCGGTGGCGGAATCGACCCGGGGCGACCTGATGCCGGCCTTGGAACGCCTGCAACAGGGGTTGGAGACCAAGACGCTCGAGTTTTGGGACGTCATCAAAATCGGCCGCACCCACCTCATGGATGCCACGCCGGTGCGTCTCGGCCAAGAGTTCAGCGGCTACGCCAAACAGATCGAGCACGGCAAGTTGCGCGCCGGCAACGTCATCGCCGCGGTCGAAGAGCTTGCCCTCGGCGGCACTGCCGTGGGCACCGGCCTCAATTGCCATCCCGAATTCGCCGGCCGCGTCATGGGTTACCTTTGGAACCGGACGAACATCGCGTTCCGCGAAGCGCGCAACCACTTCGAGGCGCAAGGGGCCAAGGACGGTCTGGTCGAAGCCAGCAGCGAGCTGCGCACCATCGCCGTCAGCCTGTTCAAGATCGCCAACGACCTCCGCTTCCTAAGCAGCGGCCCCCGGTGCGGCCTGGGCGAGATCGCGTTGCCGCCGACCCAACCCGGCAGCTCCATCATGCCTGGCAAGGTTAATCCGGTCATTTGCGAGTCGGTGATGCAGGTCTGTGCCCAGGTGTTCGGCAACGATTCCGCCGTCCATTGGGGCGGAGCCAGCGGCAACCTTGAGCTCAACGTGATGATGCCGATGATGGCGCACAACGTCCTCGAAAGCATCCGGCTTTTGTCTAACGTCGTCCGCGTTTTCCAGGAGAAATGCGTCTCGGGCATCACGGCCAACCGGGAGCGTTGCGGCGAGCTCGTCGAGCAGAGCATGGCCATGGTGACGAGTCTGGCCCCGATCGTCGGATACGACCGCGCGGCGGAGATCGCCAAAGCGTCGGTGACCACCGGTAAAACCGTCCGCCAAATCTGTTTGGAACGCGAGGTTTTGCCGCCCGACGAACTGGCCCGTGCGCTCGATCCGGTGGAGATGACCAAGCCGGGCGGCAGCGGCCCCGCCGGAGGCTGAGCCCTTGCCATGATCACGCACGGTCTTGCGCGATTATGGCAGCGGCACGGCCGTCATCTCGATGCCCCGTTGGATCACCGCGATCTGCGCCTGCACCCGGGCCGTGATGTCGTATTCCGAAGGCGTCTCCACGGTGACCGTGCGCTCGCTGTGCGAGAGCGCGAGGAAAATGGCTTCCGACATCAATGGAAAGAGCTTGAGGTTCGCGCGCCGCATGATCACGCCGTGGAAGGCGCGCCGTCCCTCGATCGTTTTACGCACGTCCACCGGCACGTGGTATCCGGCCGAGGCGAGCAGTTCAGAGCCTAAGGCGGTCCGCCGCCCCTTCACTTCGTAAAGGTAAGCCCCCTGGGCGTCATAATCCTCGTGCAGGCACAAGGCCAAACGGAATCGGTGTCCGACGAGCAAGGCCCGGTGTTCGCGGATCTGGGCGGGTTCATCCAAGTGGTAACACCGGTTGAGGTCGCGGCCGCCGCCGTCGGCGCGCTGGTTGTGCACCAAGCCCCAGGGGTTCAGGCAGGGAAACATCCATAACGGCATGTCGCGAAGCACCGACCGATGCAGTTCGGCCCAAAGCAGCAGGCCCTCGGTACCCGCCGGCTCGTCCCCGTGGATCCCCGCCGAGAGGTAAACCCCGTCCGCGGCTTGGCCGTCGCCCAACCCGGGCGACCGGACGTAAAAAAGCTCAAACCCATCGGCTTCGCCGTATTTGGCTATCGTCAAGCGCGCCGCGCGGCAGACGCGCTTCCAGCGTGCGATCAAGTGCGCATAGTCGTGAACCCGGTGTCCCTGGATGCTGAAGTTCATGCGGCCAACTCCGTCAGAAGGCGCTGGTGAATGCCGGCGAACCCACCGTTGCTGAAGACCACGATCAGGTCGCCGGGGCGGGTTAACGGCTTGAGCCGGGCCAAGATGTCGTCGACCCCGGGTTCATAATAGGCCGGGATGCCTCGGGCGTTCAAGGAGTCGACCACCCGCACCGGGTCGAGCCGGTCCTCCGGCGGCAACTGGTCCAGCTTCGCCACTTCCGCCAAGATGACGCCGTGAGCCAGGGCCAAAGCGTCCGGAAGGGCTTGCTGGAACACCGCACGTCGCGTGGTGTTGGACCGCGGCTCAAAGACGGCCCAAAGGCGCCGTTGCGGAAACCGTTCCCGCAGCCCTGCCAGCGTCTCCCGGATGGCGGTCGGGTGATGGCCAAAATCATCGATCACCCCGATGCCGTTTACCTCGCCGCGGACCTCTTGGCGCCGCGCCACCCCGGCGAAAGCGGCCAGCGCCGCCCGAACGTCTGCCGGGGAGACGCCGTATTCCCGGGCCACCGTCGCGGCCATCGCGGCGTTGCGCACGTTGAAATCACCCAACAGCGCCATGTCGTAGCGTTCCCCGTCCAAAACAAAGCGGGTACGCCCGTCCCCACTTTTCCGCGGCTGGATGCGGTGCGTCGCCGCGGGCGCAAACCCGACCGAACGGACCGGCGCCAATGCGAGTTGGGCGACGTCCGCGCAGTTGGGGTCATCCGCATTGATGAGGATACGTCCGCCGGTCGGGACCAAGTTCACCAACCTGCGGAAGCTGAGCTTGATCTCATCCAAGCTCCCAAAGATGTCGGCGTGATCGAACTCGACGTTGTTGATGACGACGCACTCCGGCAGGTAGTGCAGGAACTTGGAACGTTTGTCGAAAAAGGCGGTGTCGTATTCGTCCCCTTCCAAGATGAAGAAATCGGAATCGGCGAAGTACGCACCTTGGCCCAGATCCGGAGCGACGCCGCCCACCAGAAAGCTCGGGTTGCGGCCAGCATGACGGAAAATCGCGGCCAGGAGAGCCGTGGTGGTCGTTTTGCCGTGCGTGCCCGTCACGACGAGGTTGCGGCGGTTCCGGAGGAAGAAGTCTTTGAGCGTTTCAGGCAGCGAGCGGTAAAGCAGCCGCCGGTTGAGGACCGCCTCAAGCTCCGGGTTGCCGCGCATGAGGGCATTGCCCACCACGACCAGGTCGAGGTCGTCGGGCAGGTTCTCGGGACGGAACCCCTCCGCTGGCCGGATGCCTTTCGCTTCCAAGAAGGTCGACATGGGCGGGTAGACGTTCTCATCGGAGCCCGTCACCTCGTATCCGCGGTCGCGAAGGGCCGCCGCGACCGCGCCCATGGCGGTGCCGCAGATCCCGAGAACGTGCACCTTCCGCCCCGGCCCAAGCTTATCGCAGGGTTCACTTTGCAAGCCCTCTTTCAAATACCAAGGACCACTGCCGCGCAAGCCCCAATCGGGAAGGCCGGGCTGCGGCTGCGGGACCGCCCGAGGACGATGGCAGGGATGGTCCCCGACGGGCGCTGGGGAGGGCTACGACACGGCGGCTGACGAGGCCGGCAGGGCGTAAGGCGCACCACCGCTCAAGCCGAGCATAAGGTCCAAATTCTGCACCGCCGCACCCGCGGCGCCTTTGCCGAGGTTGTCGGCGCGCGCGACCAACAAGATCTGGTCGGCTTCGGGGCTGGCGAAGACGCAGAGTTCCAGAAGGTTGGTGCCGTTGAGGCCCTCGGGTCCGAAGACCGGCGGCGACCCTGGCGGCAGTTCCGTGACGCGCACGTAGGCGCAGCCGTCGTAATGCCGCCGGTAAACGTCGCGCAACGCTTCCGGCGACGCCCGGCGCGCCAGGGTCTGGAGGTGCAACGGCACCTCCACCAGCATGCCGTTGTACCAGCGGCCGACGGCGGGCCAAAACAGCGGCCTGGAACTCAGCAGGCTGTGCTGCTGAATCTCAGGCAGGTGCTTATGCGAAAGGCCTAAGGCGTAAAGTCGGTAGGGATCGTGGATGCCTTCCGGTCCCCGATCCTCGAAGGAGGCGATGAGCTGCCGTCCGCCGCCGCTGTAACCTTGCACGCCGTGGATGGCGACCGGTGCTTCCGCCGAGAGCCAACCGTCCTGCACCAAGGGACGCAGCAGCGCGATTGCGCCGGTGGCGTAGCAGCCGGGGTTGGCGACCCGGTGAGCGCGCCGGATCCGCTCCGAGGCGTCGCGGGTCATCTCGGGAAAGCCGTAAACCCAGCCTGGCGCCACCCGATGCGCGGTGCTCGCGTCCAAAACGCGCACGTCGGGGTTGTCGATGGAGGCCACCGCCTCGCGCGCCGCCTCATCCGGCAGGCATAACACCGCCAGATCCACCCCGTTCAGAAGGCGTCGACGTTCCGCAAACACCTTCCGTTTGGCCGGGTCAATGGAGACGACTTCCAAGTCCGTGCGCCCCTGGAGCCGTGCCCGGATCTGCAACCCGGTCGTGCCGACCTCGCCATCGATAAACACCCTTGGTTTCCGTCCCATCTCCAAGCCTCCGGACAGAATGGACAACGGGTGGCCGGATGTGGCAAACCCTGGATTGCGGAGGAGCGACGGGCAGGTTTGCTAGGGAGGGCCGGTGCTCAGGCGCTGCGCGCATCGCCAATGGCAGATCGCAAATAAAAAAAGAAAGACGCCCGGCGGAGCCGCCCCAAGATCGTCCCGGCGTGCGACGGGGGTAGCGCGGACGCCCCGCCCATCACCGGAGGTGTGGCCACCACCTTTGCTGCGGCCCGGAGCTCCCGCGGCCGTGGGATTCCTCGCCTTACCCTACCAGCGTTGGCGAATGGCCGCTTAGCTCGGCTGCCCGGGTTTTTGCGCCAGCGGCCGTCTCACCAGCAACCGGGTTGCCCGCCCGCAGGTCGGTCCAAAATTGCGCGTCGCGGTTGACGATCCTTCCAGGAAAACCTAATCTCCTATCCGCTTCATCACGCATCCGTAGCTCAATTGGATAGAGCGTCAGCCTCCGGAGCTGAAGGTTTCGAGTTCGAGCCTCGACGGATGCACCAACTCTCTCAGCGCCAGCACCTTGCATCCGTTCGAAAATTCGGCGTTGAAAGGCCGTAGAAAAAACGGCCATGATTTGGGCGCGGCAAGCCTCTACAAGAAGGATGGGGTCTGGTACATCTCGTACAAGAACGAGGCGGGAAAATGGAAGGGCAAATCCACGGGCTACCGCGTCGGCAACCTTGGCGAGACCCGTCAGGCGAAACCTCTCTGTGAGAGACAAAGCCGCGTCCAGCGCGAGCGCGACGAAGATGCCGGCGATAGCCGCTTCGACCGTTGGGTGGACGCATGGATGCAGACCCGATACGGCGACCGGCCGAACACGACCCTCGCCACGTACCAGCGCTGCTGGCGAAAGCTGCGGGCGTGGCTGGATCAGTCCGGCCTCGATCGGCCAGGGCAGGTGACGTACGCGCACGTTCAGTCCTACCTGGGCTGGCGTCTCAGGCACGGCGGGAAGAAGAACACGGCCATAGCCGATTTGAAGTTTCTCGGGGTCGTGCTGGGCGAAGCCCTCAAGCGCGGGTACTGCACGGCAAATCCGGCGAGGCAGCTCGGGCTTCGCAAGGATGCGGCGAAGGAAAAAGTCCCCTGGAACACGGACGAAGTGCGGCGGGTGGGGGAGCTGTTGCATCGCGAGCTGTGGGGCCAGTGGCCTCACGTCGTGTTTCTCCTAGGCCTTCACCAGGCAGCCCGGCTGCGGCAATGCGCAGTGCCCTTGGACGCGATCGACCTGCGGTCCGGGGTGATCCATTGGCCGGCCGGCATCATGAAGGGAGCCCGCCCGCACTCGCAGCCGATCGATCCCGAGCTTGCCCGCATCATCGACGCGCGCCGGCAGGCAGGTCACCGCACGCTCTGCGATTTGCCCCAGTTTCCGTCGATCGAGTTCCGACAGTTGCTCGACTCGCTCGGCCTGCAACACCTCGTGCATCATGGGTTGCGCGTGACCCTCGTAACGAACATGGCCAAGGGAGGAGTCCCGATTGCCCAAGCGATGCGCTTTGTCGGGCACTCCGGGCTTTCGGTTCACCAAATTTATATCAAGTTGGGCGCGTCGGATTTGTTGGGCGTGTTCGATCGCATCCGCGCCGCGAAGGGGCAGTGAGCGTAGCCGCTGGTTGACATGACCCGCCGGTCATGAGCGATGACCGCCCCATGAACCTTTCCTCGATCGCCACCCTCTTCAACGTCTCTCCGCGCACCGTCACAAGGTGGAAGAGCGAGGGTTACGTGCCGGAACTGACGGACCGGCTCACAACCCCCGGCCACCTAAAGGCGTGGCTCCGCGCGAGGCAGGCAGGGGCGACGGTTAGGCGGGCTGCGGCTGCTACGGCCAACGTGAGCCGGCTTGACGCTCAGTTGGCGGCGTTGCGGTAGTAGAAGCGTGTGGCGCTTACGCCTAGGGTTTCGGCCTTGGTATGGCTGTTGCGGGTGACACTGCGGTTCGGGCAAACCATTCCGAGAACTGTTTGAAGTCTGGAAAGTCTTTTTCGACACCCGTACCGCGAATCGACACCTGCCTATGGCCATCCACGATCGGGAAAGTGCACTTCAGCTCGGGGAGGGCTTTCATCTGGTTTTGTACGGCCAACATCTCGGAATCGCTGATCATCCGCCGCCCGTACGCCACCCGTCGGGAAAAATCGTGCAAATCTTTTCGCGCTTGGCGTACCGTCGCCCGTGACGTTTGACGAAGCCTTCAGCTAAGCCACCGGCCTCGACATGGCCGTGAGCCTCGCTTCCAAAGGCGAGCCCCTCTGGGCCGGGGCGGCCCTCATTTACCACGAGGGGAGGCACCTGGCGCCGGTGCCGTGGCTCATGACGCAGGTCCTGGGGAAGATCCCGTTCCTGCGGCGCGTGGA
>CAXUNV010000189.1:0-6934 GCA_964252355.1 uncultured Chthoniobacterales bacterium
CGCCGCACGGCCCTTCCGGCCACCGGGGAACCGCGCGCAGCGCCGCTCGGCTTTGCGTCATCGCGACTTTGCGTGAGGATACCCGGTCTTTTCCCGTCCTTTCCGACCCTCACCCACGCTTCGCGAATACCCCGGCCGACCTTCCGGGAGGTGCCGCCCACCTACTCACCGCGTGTCCACCGTCGCCGTTCAAAAACGACGCTTGGCTTGCGCTTAGCCCCGCCGAACGGCTAAGCCGAAGTTGGGCCATGCGCGCCCGGTTGCCGTCGCCCCGTCAGGTGCACGATGCGAAGCTTTTTCCAAAACCTTGACGCGTGCGGCGGGCGGATTCGGGCCGGCGGGAGACCCGGTTCAAAGCACCCTTCGTTGCCGACGCGGTCAGCACCCACCCCGCGGCGGGGCCTTAATTTTTCAGGGGGCTAAAAATCCCCCTTTGATCTAACCCGTGTTATCAACGTTGCGCATTCGGCGCGCGTCGTCCATGCTACGGGTGGTGCCGACACCTGACCCCAGGCATTCTTCGATCGACGCCGACAACGCCCTCGGCCACGGGGTAACCGCTCTGGTGGAGGCGGCGTTGGACGGCGACACCGAGAGCGTTTTGGAATGGGCTCGTAAGCTCGCCGACCGCTTCGAGCGCGTCGGCAACCTGACCGCCGCTGCGAGGCTCCGGAGCCTGGTCCGCCGGTCGCGGTCGTCCGACCGTTCGATAGAGGAGCCTGGTGCCGGGTACTAGCCCCGGGGTTCACCCTCTCGCGCCCGGTCTAATCCACCACGTAAACCTTGCCGGAGGTGATCAACGACACGCCCGCAGTGGTGCTTTTTTGCACCGGTATGTTGCCATACACGTAAATGTCCAAATTGGACACGATGGAAAAGCCCTGAGGTCCCACATCGGCCGGGACGTTCCGCAGGAGGACGGCTTGAGGGGGTTGGTGCGTGGCGTCGGCCTTGACGAAGATGGTTTGCGCCGATCCCAAGTACCCGGTGATCGCCGACAGCTTTGTGTAGTCCAACACGATCAGCGTCTTGGTGGGTTTGCCGGTGACCGGATCCACGGCGGCCGTGTAACCGGCATCGAATGTGGTCACCGCCGGAGCGCTCGTGTTGTTGGTGTTGGCACGCTCGATGTACAAAGAGTTTGAATCGTTCTGGACCTGGGTCGCGACCGCCGCTGCGAGCGTGCCGGCGGTTCCCGCAGGGATCACGGTACCCGCAGTCGTCATGTTGCCTTTCGCATCGAGCACCGGTTCATTGTAGCTAAGGGGAAACGCGCAGGCCGCGCCAAGGCTCAGCGTGGAGGTACTCCCAGGTTGCACCAAGTTGTTGAAATCCGGGAAGGGCAACGTCTGAACGCCGCGCGATTGACTTCCTAGGTCGAACACTTTGGCGTTGCCCGCCATCAAATCCACATCTGTAGGCATATCGGAGAGACTTCCACCGATTTGCTGTTCGGCTACCACCGAGCTGGAGAGGTTTAAAGTCCCACTGGCGACGATGCTGCCGGCAGCATAGACACGGCCGGGATCCCCGTTATCGAAACTCGCTGACGGCAGCTGAAGGTTAGCAAGGTTTGGGGTTGAATATACGGTGTAAACGCTTAGCGGGACCTGGCGAAAGTGGATTTGCATGAGCGAATCTCTGCCCGCCGAGATTTGGCCGGTAGGGTCCGTCGCATTTGCTCCCCAAACCGACGTCGCCCCCCAGTTGAACCTTACTGAACCTGAATCGTAGACCGGGACGTTAGCCAGCGGATCGTTTCCCCCGCCTAAAGTGAGCGTTGAAAAGTTTTTCGGACCATTCTTCACGTAATTCACCAAAGAGAAAGTCGCGGTTCCGCTGTTTTTCGAAGCGCTCTGTCCTAAGGTGTAGAGTTGGTAAGAATTGGCATTGCTGAAATCCGTGTAGGACGAGGCGTTGCCGGTAAGCGCAAAATACGCGTCTTTGGCGATTTTCCCGGCCACCGTGGCAGGGTCCAGAACCGTCTGACCTTGCACCGCGCTTTTAATGTTGTTCGTCAACGCCATCCGAACGCCAGCGGACCGGACTTCCAGGTCAAGGTGGGCCAACTCGCTTGTCTGCTGCCGCATTGCTACCCGCATGGCTTGATTGCGCAGCGCCACGATCGAAAACGCGATGATCGTGCACATCAACGCCATACCGATCACCATGACCAGTGCCAATCCGCGCTCGCACCGATTTTGCGATTTGATAGTCATCGCATGTATTGAGGTTTTGCGTACGCCACGACCGGAACGTTCTCTTGATTGGTCGCGTTCGGTCCGCTGGCCGGAAGCAGGAGCGTGTACTTGAGGAACGGAACGTGGGTGTCAAAACCGAAGATGCCGTTCGCATCCGTTAGGCTGACCTGACCCGCACAGAGCTGTTTGTTTGCGCCGCCAGCGCTGAGGTACGTAATTTTCAGGCTTTTGCTTGAGGTAACGTACTCAAGCGCAACTAGCGGTGCCTGACCGGCGCTTTGATACGTGATCTGACAATAGTTTCCTTGCGATGAGGGGTTCGCCTGCGAGTTGTCGGTGTAAATTTGAAAGGAGATCGCGTTTCTGCAGTAGTAGCGGAACTCTGCCTGCGCCCGTGCCGATTCAGACAAGAGCCGCTCCGAAACCGCGTCTTTCGCCCGAAATTGGTAAAATACCGTGACGAACTGGATCACCGTCGCGCCAAACACGGTCATGAGCGCGGTGGCGACCACGAGTTCAATCAAACTGAACCCGCGAGCCAAGCGGTCCGGCGTTTGGGCATACTTTTTCATGGCACCCGAACGATTGGTGGAACGTCGTATTTGCAGGTGACGTTCTTTTGTTTCAAAAAATCTGCGAAGATCGGGCTGGGGGCCTGCCACTGAAAACTCAGGACAATTTGAAAAACGCCCCCTGATGGACCGGAAACCGTCGCCGTCACGGTGCACGGGAAATTTGTAAGCGGGTTTTTCCCGGTGGGATCGTGGATCGGGTCCGTGGTGACCGACAGCGGCGTCGTGCTCGTCGTGCTGCTGACCGCGCCGGATAGTAAAAGTGAATATGGAACAAGGGTGTAATAATCAACCTGTTGGTCGATCAGCGCCCGAACCCGTTGATCAAGGCGCGCCTTAACGGCTTGGTACAGCGTCGTGCTGAGCAGGTTCCCAAGCGATCCCGCGATGAAGCTGGTGATCGCGATCGCGACGAGAACCTCGAGCAGTGAAAAGCCGGAGCGCGCTCGGTCCGCCCTTTCCCGTCCGCGATTTAGCGATCTTCGCACGACCAATTGAGGTTGGCTTGGGTCAATGCCGTCCGACCGTCCCCTTCCCATCGGCAGCAGGCGGCACCGCGCGTTCGCGGCACTCCAGGTCGTAAGGGTCGTTCGGGTCCTCCGGATCGACCGTCGGATGATCGACCACGCCGCTCTTGGCACGGGTGCCGATGATGGCGGAGCCATTGCGCTTGGCCAAGTCGAGCAGATGCTGCTCGTCGCAGTTGGCTTCCAGCGTCGGGCTAAAGGTGGAGTGAATGATCCGCGGCGTGACCAGGATGATCACGTTGGTGCGGGTCAACGTCCGCGCCGTGCGGGCGAAGAGGTATTTGCCGATGAGCGGGATCCTGCTTAAAAGCGGGGTTTCCCGCAGGTCGCGTTCCTCATTGAGGGCCAAGACACCGCCTAACGCCACCGTTCGTCCGGGAGGCACCGTTACCGTGGTGGTGGTGGTGTTGGCCTGAATGATCGGCAAAGTCTGACCCTGTCCGTTGTCTTTCTGGCCAATCTTGCTCGAAATGCGCGGCGTCACCGTTAGGTCGACCGCGCCGTTGCGCAGTTCTGTGGCCAGCACGTCCAAGAGAATACCATACCGGAATTCTGTAATGCCGGTGCTGAGGTTGTTGTTGGTCGTCGATCCGCCACTGACGGTCGTGCCGTTGTTGACGAAGTTCTGGATTGGCTCCTCGGTCTCGGACGAGATCGTCACGGGCACACCGCTTTTGGTGATCACCGTCGGTTGGCTCAGGTCGTAAAGCCGGTTGTTGGCCTTCAACAACGCGATCCGTCCCGACACCTGGAAATCGCGCAGGAAGTACCCAAAATTGCTGTAGGTAAACCCACCGACGATGCCGGCCGCGATATCGCCAAAGACCGTGGTGTTGGGCGGATAGCCGTTGCCGTTGATCCCCACATTACCACCCGCGTTGTTTGGCGGCACGTCGGCTCCGCCCAGGTCGACGCTGAAGAGCGGGTTGCCCGCCCGGTCACGACCGAAAAACAAACCCCAATCCGCGCCGATGTCCCTCGATTTGTTGGCGGAAATGGAGAGCACCTTCACCTCAACGACTATTGAATCTTCCACACGGTCGACGCCCTGCAGGTACGAGGCGAGTTGCGCGTGGTTTTCCAACGTCGTCCGCACCACCAGCGTGTTGGCACGGTCGGTGAACATGAAAGCTTTTTCGCCGTTGTCAGCGTCGGCTTCCGCGTAAGCCGCTTGGATCGGAAAACCGCTGGTGAACTTTCCTTCGCTGCTCGCGCTGCCCCCGGTGTCGCTCGACCCGCTGCCGCCAGCACCGCCGCCCACCGAGCTCAGGCTTGAAGCGCTGATCGATTGGGGAACCGGAAATCCCTGGGTTACGCCCGACGGCCGTTGCACTTTCATCCCCAGCAAATTGGCAATCCCTTCGAACAGCAATCGGCCATCGGTGTTGCGCAGCCGATAGGTTCGCGTCTCGTAGACGGTGTCGCGGTTCGGGTTGCGTAAATCGTCCCGGACCAGCTCGTAGATCCCATTGTTCACCGCTACACGGAATCCGCGCCGTTGCGCCAGGATGTTGAACGCCTGCAGCGGGGTGACATTGGAGAGCTCAAAAGAAATCTTTTCTGCCGGATCGATCGGCGGCTCGATGTAGTCGATGCCTGCCTGCATGGCCAACAGCCGGAACACGCGCGAAAGGCTGGCCTCCTCGAAACTGTACCGGCGCGGCGCCGCGGCATTGCCCAGGTCCGGCGCTTCCTCGGCGACCGGTGGAGGCCCACCCGGCGCAGGCGCAGGCGCCAGAGAACCCGCTGGACTCGGCCCGGGTTGGGCGGGATTGGCGGCGTTTTGCGCCCTCGACGGACCCGGAACCACCGAAAGCGAGGATAAAGCCAAAACAACAAGGCAAAGCGATCTGCGGGTCATCAGGGATTTGGGTTACAACGTGGGTTACTTGCCAGGGTTGGGTCGGCTGGATGCGTTGGCCGCAGGTACAGCAGGTTTCGGAGCGGCGGTTTTGGTCGCCGTTTTGCCCTTCGCGGCCGAGTAGGTTGACGCGAAGTTGGTGGTTTCGACGCTCTCATCCTTTTGAAACGGCACCAGCAACTCCCGAGCAGTGCCTGGCACGGAGAGGAGCACCGCCGTCGTCCCCACCTTCTTCACCGTCATGCGGATTTTGCCGGCGCGCAGTTCGTCCTCAATGCCCAAGCCGTAGAAGCGCGACGTGGCGTACAGCCGGTCCGTCAGGCTCTTAGGTTTGGCAGCGCTCCCGAGCGCTACGTCCTTGTTCTCTGGCGCGGGTAGTTTTACCGCCAACTTTTCCGATGCCCTGCAAACCTTACCGCCCATCAGGGCCATCGGCGACACGCCGTCGTAAGCGATGCCCTGGACGGCGTACTGCTGCGCGACGAGTGCCTGCAACTCGTCCACGTACGCCTCCATCGGCTTGGCGCGTTCCCCAAACTCCTGCTTCTTGGCCGCACCCAGGATGGTGACTTCCACCGAGGGATCCAAAAACGGATCTCGCCGAGTCTGCCGGTATTCGTACGGGTTGAAGTTGGGGATGCGCAGCCGTTTGGCCTTGGCGTTGGCCGGCGCAGTGGCCACCCCGTTCGCGGAAGCCGGGGTAGGATCCGCAGCCAGGCCGGGGACCGCTAAACCCACCAACGCGCCGGCCATTGCCAAGATTGCGGCGCGCTTCGCGCGCAGACCAAAGGCCAAAGGCCAAAGGCCAAACTGGAGCGCCCCCATCCCCAAAATCCCCAAATCTGTGGGCCGTCCTCTTGTCTGCGTCATCTGTGTGTTCTGCGGGTTTTCCTTGGAACGCGGAACGCGGAACGCGGAACCTTCACTTTCCCGCCTCCTTGGGTGCCGGACCGACTGCCCCTTCACGCAGCGTGGTAAACGTGCCCGTGATGTTCAAAGCCGTGGCTTCCATGAAAAACGGGTCCTGCGGGCTTATCAGGCTGAGTTTGGTGAACCGGAGCAGCGGCAGGGCGTTTTCCGTCTCGGCCAAAGCGGGCACGAATTTGTGGAACTCAACCGACGTGCTCGTCAGTTCGTAGTTGAACATCGGGGGACCGGTCGGTTTCGCCCCGGGAGCAGGCGGCCGGGTCGACACTGGCTGCAGCAGATTGCCGCTCCGCCGGCCCGCATCTTCTACCCGAATGATCGGGTTGAGGTTATAAAGGGCGCCCAGGGCGTTGGCTTCCAGCGGCGCGGGCGTGTAGGCGCCCAAGAGTTGGTCGAACGCCTCTTGGTAAGTTGGTAGATCGGTCTTCAACGCCGTCACCTTGGCGTTGCGTCCTTCCAGTTCCACGCGCTTCGCCTCGTTGCTGGCGTGATCTGCCGAGACCGCGTCAAATTGGCCACGGACCGCTTGGTACTCCATGAAGAGCACGCCCAAAGCGACGGCAAGCAGGAGGGCGAAAGGGGCCAGTGGGCGGTTCATTTTGGGTATTGGACCTGCAGGGTAAACTGGGGCTCAGCCAGCGCTAGGTTGGGCTGTTCTGTAAAAGAGACTACCCCGTTGCTGAACGCTTTGATGAGGGCGTCCTTGAAGCCGCCGGGGACTTGGGGATCAGAGCTGCGCGCAGTAGCCTGGACTTTGACCAGCCAGCGGTCGACATCCGTGACAATCGCCGGGTCGGACACGCTCTCCAAATCGACCTGACGCAGGCAGACGTTTGGCGAAGCCAA
>CAXUNV010000189.1:6944-8544 GCA_964252355.1 uncultured Chthoniobacterales bacterium
CGGCGGCGGCGAGGGTGGCGCCGGGCAGGGCGAAGGGGATGATCTTGATCGTGGCCACCATCTCGCCGACGGCCACGGGGGTCGCGTCCGGCAGGGTGGCGACCGTCACCGCCTCGTCCACCGCGTTCAGCGCGTCGATCTTCTGCATCGTCGGCTGCAGTCGGTTTTCCTCTTTCTTGATGTCCGATTCCTGCGCGGCCAACCGATTCTGCTCTTCCACCTCTTTGCCGTCCGCGATTTTGGCGACCATGAAGAGGCCGGCGGCGATCGCTAGGCTGACACCGATTCCAACCAACACCGTGAACGTGTGCCGGTAGAGCGGTTCGGTCCGGTACGCCTGCCGGCTGCGGGTCGCCGGGGAGACGAAAAAGCCTTCCGAGATCATGCTTTGGCCCCTGCGGCAGCGGTTCCGCCGGTGAGGAACACGCCCAATAGCCGGGCGTCGAACGAGTGGGTCTTGCCTTTGAGCAAGGCGCTCGTGGGGTCCGCGAAATCGGCCGAGGGGACACTCTGCGCCTCCAAGCCGTGCTTGCGCAGGTGCGCGACGTGGTTCTCAACCTGCGTGGGGGTGAGACCGCAACCGTAGAATCGCACCTCGACCGGGTCGGTCCCGGTCGGCTCCCCTTTCTCCAAAGCGTAGTGCAGGGCCATGTCTTGCAAACCGCCCGCGAAATCTTCGTACGGAACTGATTCGCCCAACGCCATGGTGAAGGCGCAGTCCCGCAAGCCGCTCTCGGTGAAGAGACCGATGGTCGTCGAGTTCGGGGACGACACCACGTGCAGGCCGGGCCGGGGCGCGATTTCGCGCACGGCGGCGAGGGCCGCCAACTGCATCGGAACAATCGCGGCCAAGTGTTGGCGCGTGGCGGCAAACCACGTTTCCACCCGCGTTTGGATCTCGCGATCCAAACCGACGTAGAGGAACTTGGGCGGCAGTTTGTCCTCCGTCAATGGCCGCAGGTCCAGGCCGACGGGCTCGAAGAGGAACCGTTTGGCGCTCTGCGGATCCAGGTACTCGATCAACGTGCGCGGATCCGAGAGCCGTTTCACCTGCGTTAGGGATTGAACGTTCGGTTTGCTGGCCGTGTCGATGACTTCCGCCGCAAAGTTCGGGGTGTCGACCACCACGACCCAACGCCCGTCTTCCAGTCGTTCTTTCCCGGCGAAGGCGCCCCCTACAAATGCCGCGGGGCTTTTCGGGTTGCCCGCCAGCGAGAGTGCGCCCGTTTGTTTCTCCAGCTTTTCTTTAAAAACCATCTCGCCTGCCACGGGCAGCGCGGCCGAGAGCCGGTCCGGCTGCAGCAGGAAGGCGGCATGGGCCGGCTTCACCCGGCGGAGGACGCCGCGCGCGTAATGCCGCAGGGGATAGTTGCGCACGAAATCAAGCATGGGAGATCGACTTTTGGGTGTCGCGGTACTCGTCGTAGGTGATCTGCGAAATGGTGCCTTCCTCCAGCAACAGCTTAAGCGCTTGGTTGTACTCGGCGGTACCAAGCGTCTTGCGGTTGAGGCTGAGTTCTGAGGGAATGCCGGCCTCGTTCTTTTCACGGATCAGGTTCAACATGGCGGCGTTGGCGACCATGATCTCGCGGCAAGCCAC
>CAXUNV010000190.1:0-8527 GCA_964252355.1 uncultured Chthoniobacterales bacterium
ATGGTCAAAGGATCGCCCAGGCTGTCGTCGCGTCCGTACGGTCGGTTTACTTGCACCATAGAATCAGCTGCCGAGTTTGAAGAAACGTTTCATCTTCCCGAAAAGGCCGTTGCTGACGGGACGGTCCAAATGCACGAGCTGCGCGTAACGCACCAAGCCCAGGGCCGTCGAGTAGATCGGGTTCTCAAAAGCGGAGGTGACGCCTGCCATCGGCAGGGCGTGGGCGATCTTGGCGGGCATGCCGAAGACGTCGGTCGCGAGATGACCTAAGCCGCGGATCTGGCTGCACCCCCCGGTGATGTAGATGCCCGCGCCGACGTAGTGCAGGTTTTGCTCGGCGTCGATCTTGCGACGGACGATTTCGAGGACCTCGCGCAGGCGGGCGTGAATGATGGCGTTGAGCAGTTCCCTCTCGATCTCCCGGCCGGCAAAACCGGTCTCGTCCTTCAACAGGATGGTCTCTCCAGGGAACGCCGTCCCCAACGTCACGTTCCCCTCCTCCACCTTCAGCCGTTCCGCGCGCGCCGTCGGAATTTTGAGCCCGATGGAAATGTCGTTGGTGAGGTGGTCCCCGCCCACGCCCACCACGCCGCTCTGGCGCACGGCGCCGTCGACGTAGACGACGAAATCCGTGGTGCCGCCCCCGATGTCGATGACCACGGCGCCGAGTTGCTTTTGGTTCCTCTCCAACACCGCCTGGGCGGTGGCGAACGAGTTGATGACCACGTCGGCCGGTTCCAACTCCAGCTCTTTGACGCACCGGATCGCGTTCTGGATCCGGGTGCGGATCCCGTAGACGATGTGGTAGTCGGCTTCAAGTTTGTTGGCGAGCAGTCCGAGCGGGTTCACCACCCCGTTCTGGCCGTCCACGTAGTAGTGCTGGATGATGGTGTGCAGGATGCAGTCTTCCGCCGGCAGACTCACCTCGCGGGCGTTGGTCCGCACGTCTTCCAGATCCTGTTCGTCGATCTCTTCGCGGCCTTCCTCCAAAACGACCACACCGCGGTTGTTGAAGCTCCGGATGTGGCCGCCCGTGATGCCGAGGTAGAGCTCGCTGATCTCCACGTCACTCTTCTCTTCCGCGTCCACGATGGCGTCGTGCACGCAGCGTTTCGCCGTTTCGAAATCGACGATTTCCCCTTTGCGCACGCCGCGCGATGGCACCGTGCCCACGCCAAGGATTTTCAACGCGCCATCGGGACGCGCTTCCGCCACGACGACGCAGATCTTTGAGGTGCCGATTTCCAGTCCTGCAAAGATGTTGTCTCTAGCCATCGGCCCGTACTACTCCTCTCTCCACCGCCACTACTCCACCGGGACTGCGCGCCGCACGCGAGTCCGCTTTTCCGACCGTTTGCTTACCGGCTTCGCTGGGCGCACGCCGCCCCGGGTTCGGCCCACCGCCGTCCTCCCCGGCCGTTTCACGGCGCCAGATTTGACGGCGCCCGTCGTGGCCACCGCCGGCACGGCACCTAGGGCCGTGCCCGCACCGACGATCGCCGGATCACCCCCGGTCGGGTCGACGACCGGCTCCGGCGGTGGCGCGAAGGTGACCGGCACGTTGCGTTCCGCCATCAGGTTGACCGTTTGCAACTCTTTGCTGTTCTGCTCGCAGTAGTTCAACAGCAGCTCCAGGCGCTGCAACTGCTCCTCCGGATGCTCCAAGCCGAACGTCACCGCCGCTTTCTGACGGTCTGACGCGATCAAGCAATACCCTTTGGACACATCGACGGTCGCGATCTGGAAACGCGCCTGCAGCATCTCCGCGTCGGCGCGGAGCAGGTCGAGCGCCGCCCGCACCTCGTCCTGCTCGACGGCTTGCCCCGGCGCATAGTTGCCCGTGTCAAATCCGACGATCCGGGGCAGGCCGGCGTATTCCGCAGGCAAGGCTTTGGTCTTCAACAGCACGCCCCGGCGATCGATCAGGTAGACGGTTTCCACGTTGCCCGCATTGGGTTCGACCCCGGGTGGCGTCACCCAGGCCACCGGCCGACGCTCCTGGATCTTCAGCACGATCCGGTCGGGCAGCACCCGCTCGACGTGGCTGTCCTCCACCTGCGGCAGGGTCGCCAGTCGTTCCCGCACATGCGACAGATCCACGGAGAAGAGGTTCACGCCTTCGTGCACGTCGCTCGCCCGCAGCACGGCCTCGCGGGTCAAGTTCCCGTCGGCCAGATCTCCACCGTCCGAACTCGGTAATCCGGGTTTTGGAAGAAGAGCGCGTCGAGGGCGTGACGCGCACCGAACGCGACCCCGCCGATGACCGCGGCGAGGGTAAACACGACGCAGACCACGAAAGCGACGCGCTGGTTGCGCTGCGCCACCGCCTCGCTCGCGCGCACTTTGACGTCCAGCAAATGCTGCTGGCGGCGTTGCCGCGACGTCGACGCCCGGCGGTTCGGTTTGCGCACGGGAACCTTCATGGTTGCACGCTCCCGGTCCGTTTCTCCAAGGACAATCGCACGATCGTCTCGCACAACTTAGGCATGGAAAGCCCGTCGGCCGCTGCGGCTTCCGGCAGCAGACTGGTTTCCGTCATGCCCGGGATGGTGTTGACCTCCAGCACCTGCGGTTCGCCGCCCCGGTCCAAGATCAGGTCCACCCGCGAATAAACCTCCAAGCCGAGGGCTTGGTGGGCTGCCAACGCCGCGTCGCGCACCCGCCCCGCCTGCGTCGGGTCCAGCGCGGCCGGGCATTCATGCTCCGCCGCTCCGCCGCGTCCGGTCCAAGTGTATTTATTTTCGTAGCTGTAGAAGCCACCCTTAGGACGGATCTCGATCGCCGGCAGCGCCCGCTCGCCCAAGATGCCGACGGTCAGTTCGCGCCCTTCCACAAAGTCTTCCACGAGCACTTCTTCGGCTTGCGCCCAGGCCTGCGCCAACGCCTCACTCGCCGCCCCCTGATCGCGCACGATGTAGATGCCCACGCTCGAGCCTTGGCACGGCACCTTGACCACCGCCGGCAGCGGCAAGGCGGGGCGTTCCCCACGGCGAAGCGTGCGGTAAGGCGCCGTGGGCACGCCCGCCGCGACGAAGCACCGTTTTGAGGCAATCTTGTCAAAGGCCAGCCGGCTGCCCGCCGTCCCCTCACCCGTGTACGGCACCCCGAGCGCGTCCAACATCGCTTGCACCGCACCGTCCTCGCCAAAGGTCCCGTGCAAGGCGTTGAACACCACCTCGGTCCCTTCGGGCAGGCGCAAAGGGTCGCCGCCGGTCACGTCGACGAGCGTCACCTCCGCCGCCAGCCATCGCAACGCCGCGGCCACCGCGACGCCGGAACGCAGCGACACCTCGCGCTCGGCGCTCGGCCCGCCCGACAGCACCGTCACCTTGCGTCCCGCCAAAAAACTATGCATCGGCCACCCCCACGATCTGTACTTCAGTTTCCAATTCAATCCCACGGCTGCGTTTGGCCGCGGCGCGGATCACGGCGATCAGATCTAAAACCTCCGCGGCTTTGGCCCCGCCGTCGTTGACGATGAAATTGCCGTGCACCTCGGAGACCCGCGCGCCGCCCACCACACAATTCTTCAGCCCAAGCTGCTCCACCAACTCGCCGGCCGCGCACCCCGCCGGGTTCTTAAAGATGCAGCCCGCGCTCGCCGCGACCGGTTGGCTGCGCTTGCGCTTGCGGGCCGACGCTTCGAGCCGGCGCGCGATCTCTGCGGCAGGCGCAGGAGCACCGCGGAAAGTCGCCGCCACGACGATGCGTTCGGCCAACCCCGGGGCGTTGCGGTACCGCGCCTGCGCCTCTTCGGGCCGCAGCGTCTCGGCCCCACCGTTCCGGTTCACGACTTCTAGGTTGACGACCTGCCCGAAAGCTTCTGCGCCCATGGCCCCGGCGTTCATGCGCAGGCAACCACCGACGCTGCCCGGGATCCCGCCCAACCCCGCCGCCCGGGCCGCCGACGCCAGCCGTTTCAGCCGCACCCCGGCCCCTGCCCGGATTTGGTCCCCGCCTCCGGTCACCGCGCAGGCGCCGAACTCGCCCCGGTGCAAACGCACGGTCACGCCCGGGATGCCGCCGTCGCGGACCAGCAGGTTCGACCCGCGACCAAGGACGAAAACGGGCAAGCCACTTCCCGAACAAAACTGCAGTAAGTTACGTAAAGCTTCTCGCGTCGCCGGTTCCACCCAGAATTGGGCAGGCCCGCCCACCCGCAACGTCGTGTGTTCGGCCAGCGGCTCGTACAGCCGCACCACGCCGGCTTCCGCGCCCCCCAAAGCCGCTTGGAGTTCCGCCGACGTCTGCAGGTCGCGCACGAGCGCGTCGGCCTCCTCATGCACGTCGCCCGCGCCCAGCGTGATGACCAGGTCGCCCGGCCGCACCAACCGGCCGACTTCGCGGTGCAACGACCGGCGGTCCGGCACGTGCCGCAGGTGCGTGAACCCGGCTTCGTGCGCCGCCCGGACCACCGTACCGCCGTCCACCCCGGGAATGGGCGGCTCGCCGGCGGCATAAATGTCGGAGACCAGCACGACGTCCGCGTCCGCGAAAGCGCGGCCGAACTCCTCCCGCAGCGCTTCCGTGCGGCTGTACCGATGCGGCTGAAACATCACCAAAACGCGTTTGCGACCGAGCGCTTTGGCCGTCGCCAAGGTCGCGCGGATCTCGGTCGGGTGGTGGCCGTAGTCGTCGACCACCGTGTGGGCCGACCCGTCGAGCTTCACCTCAAACCGGCGGCGCGCGCCGCGGAAGGAGGCCAGCGCGTCGGCCACGTCCGGGAAGGAGACGCCGAGTTCGAGCGCCAGCGCGATCACGCCCAAGGCGTTGCTGGCATTGTGCCGACCCGGCACGCCCAAGCTCACCCGGCCAAGGGACCGGCCGTCGCACCAGACGTCGAAGGCCGACCCGTCGGCCGTGGCCGACAGCGCCTCGCCGCGGTATCGGGCCGTCTCCGAAAAACCGAACGGGACCGCGCCGGCCCGGGCCCCGCACACCCGCGCGGCGTGCGGGTCGTCGGCGCAGTAGAAAACCCGGCCGCGCGTTTGGTCGAGCAACGCCTGGAAGACCGCCTCGATGGCGGCGAGGTCCCGGTAATGGTCGAGGTGTTCCTCCTCAAGGTTGAGCACCACGCTGTGTTCGGGCCAATAAAGCGCCAACGTGCCGTCGCTCTCGTCGCCCTCCGCCACGAAAAGTTCGCCGTCGGGATCCCACCACGCATTGGTGCCCAGCAAGGGAATCTCGGCCCCGACGTAGTGCGAAGGCCTGAGTCCACCGCGGCGCAAGACGTGCGCCGCCATCGCCGTGGTGGTGGTTTTACCGTGCATGCCGGCGATGATGATCCCACGCTTCAACGACAAGAGCGCCGCCAGCGCCTCGGCCCGGCGCACGGTCGGGATGCCGATCCGGCGCGCTTCCTCGAAAGCCGGGTTACCGGCCCGGATCGCCGAGGAGTAGACGACGAGTTCAGCGCCCCGCACGCTTTCCGCGGTTTGCGGCAGGTGAAAGCGCAGCCCCAGGGTCTCCAGGCGTTGCACCTCGCGGCTGCTGACCCGGTCGCACCCGCTCACCTGGTGACCCAGCGAAAGGAGCAACCCGGCCAAGCCGCTCATGCCAGAGCCGGCCACCCCGATGAGGTGCACGCGACGGGGGCCGCTCAGGGGGAGTTCGGCTCCCCTTTCTGCTGGGACTCTGTTCATTTCCTAAAGTTCTCAATCAAGTAGGCAATCCGCTCGGCCGAACCCGAGGGCGCCAGAGCCCGCATCCGCGCCGACATCTCCCCTCTCCGGACGTCGTCCGCCAAGAGCCGTGCTATCAAGGAGCCGAGGGCGTCTCCGCCGACTCGCGCCTCCTGTATTACTTCAGCCGCCCCCTCCCTCGCAAATATTTCCGCATTCAAAAATTGGTGGTCATCCGCGGCGTACGGATAAGGCACCAAGATGCTGGGAACGCCGAACGCCGAGAGTTCGGTGAGGCTGGCGGCACCCGAACGCGCCACGGCCACATCGGCCACCGCGTAGAGCTCCTCCATGCGGTGGCAGAAGGCGCCGACGAAAGCCGGGACGCCTGCGCTGTCGTAACGTTCGCGCACGGTGTGCTCGTCGGCGGTTCCCGTCAGGTGCGCGAACTGCACGGGAGTGCCCGCGAAACGCGGCAACAGGTCCGCCACCGCCCGGTTGATGCCCTGGGCACCCTGGCTGCCGCCCATCACCAGCACCGTGCGGCGGCCCTCCTGCAGGCCGAGTCGCGCGAGCGCCGCTGCCCGGTCCACCGGCGTCCGCAACCCTGCGCGCAACGGCGTGCCCGTCACCTCCGTCTTGCCTGGCGCGAAATGCCGCCGGCATTCGGCGAACCCGAGCAACACGCGGTCCGCCAGGGTGGCGTTGAGCCGGTTGGCCTTGCCGGGGATGGCGTTGGACTCGTGCACGAAGGTCGGCACCCCGCGCAGGCGTCCCGCCAGGATGGGCGCCGTGGAGGTGAACCCGCCCATGCCGAGCACCGCGTCCGGCCGGAAGCGGGCGTAAACCCGCCAACAGCGGAGCAGGCCGGCCACGCCCCTCGCCAAGAAGCGCGCCAAACCCGGCGACCAAAGGCGCGGCAATCCCACCGCCGGCAGGCGTTCGACCGAAAACTCGGGATGTTCGCGCACGGCGGTCGCGTCCACGGCCTTTTCCGAGATCAGCAGGAGCACCGCGTGGCCGCGCGACCGAAGCGCCTCGCCCACGGCGATGCCGGGATAGAGGTGGCCACCGGTGCCGCCGCATGCGATCGCCACGTTCATCAGCCGCCTCTAAATGCGTTCCAAGTGGCGAACCCGCACGGCCAACGGCGCACGCAGCCCGTTTCCCTCGCCTTTGCCGTGCCGGTAGATGTTCACCAGGATGCCGACGCAGAGCAGGCTGAAGAACAAGTCGGAACCGCCGTAGGAAATGAACGGCAGCGGCAACCCTTTGTTCGGCAGGAGCGAGGTGGTGACCCCGATGTTGATCGCCGCCTGCAAACCTAGGATCGTCGTCAGGCCGAAAGCGACGAGCATGCCGAAACGGTCCTTCGCGTTCACCGAGATGAGGATGCCCGCCGTCAGCACCAGCAGGTAACAGAACACGATCAGCAGCGTGACCCGCAGGCCAAGTTCCTCGCCGATGACCGGAAAAATGAAATCCGTGTGCGCGTAGGCCGTTGCCCAAGCCCAGGCCATCGACGCCGCCAGAACCAAAGGCGATCAAACCCATCAGCTGTTGGTGCCCTTCCGTCTCCTGGTACTTCTCCGGGTTGAGGAACGCCAAAAGCCGGTTTTGCCGTTCGGAGATGTGCCACGCGACCCCGAGCACACCGACCAGGCCGCTCAAGACCAGCGGCCCAAGAAACCGTAGGCTCGTGCCAGCGACGAACATCATCAGCAGAACCGTACCCCCGATCAGGAGCGTACTGCCCAAATCCGTCTCGGTGACGATCAGAAGGAGCAACCCGGCCACCACGGCAAACGGGATGATGAACCCTTTTAAGAAACGTTTGGTGTCGTTCTCGTGCTTGGAAAACCACCACGCCACGAACACCACCGCCGCCAGCTTGGCCAGCTCCGAAGGTTGGAAGGTTAGGGCGCCGGCGTGGACCCATCGCGAAGAGCCGTTGAGCCGCATGCCGATCGGCCGGACGAAACAGAGCGCCAGCAGCACCGCGGCCGCGCCTAACCAGACGTGGCACGTGCGCTGCCACCAATGGTAGTCGACGCAGGCGCACACGACCGCGCCGACGGAACCGACCCCGATCCAGAAGCTCTGTTTTTTGAGGAAACTGAATTCGTCGCCGTGGCTGTCCGGGGCGTACGCGCCGGTGCTGAACAACATGACGATGCCGATCGTGACGAGCGTCGCGACCGCCAGCACCAGGATGAAGGCGCTTTGTTTATGCATGCATCTTCCGGTCGTGGGGCAAAAAGCGGACGGGTTTCAAGGCAGGGTGAGTTTCTGGCCCACCTGCAGCTTGCGCGGGTCCTCCAAACCATTGGCTTTGAGAAGTTCGGCGGCCGACACCTTCATCTTTTTGGCGATGGACGCCGGGGTGTCGCCCTTTTGCACGGTGTAGACGCGCGCACCTTCTTCGGTGGCGGCGGTGGCGGACGGTCCCGGCGCGTTCGCCTTCGTCGCGGGAACCGCCGGCCGGGAAGGTTCCACCAGTTTTTGCACATCCAGCGGGACCGGTTTCAACGCGGCACGCTCCGGGATGACGAGATCCTTGCCGGGCGTCAACGCCGCCCCGGGCTTCAGGTTGTTGGCCAGCTCCACGTCCCGCGCGGTCAAGCCGTTGGCCGCGGCGATCGTCGCCACGGTCTCCCCGGCCTTCACCCGGTGCGTGGTGTTGACCGCTGGCGTCAGGTCGCCCGAGGTGGCGGTCACGGCCGCGGTGGAACCGGCGGTGCCGCCCTCCTTCGCCGCGCCTTCCTCTTTCGTCACCCCTTTGGTTTTGGCGACGCTGCCGGCCGTCTGCCGGTCCTTCAACGCACCGAACGCGAAGATTCCGCCGACTGCCACCACGTGCAGCAGCAGCACCACGACGAATGCCCGGGAGAGCCGGACGTTGGGCT
>CAXUNV010000191.1:0-8500 GCA_964252355.1 uncultured Chthoniobacterales bacterium
AAGCCCCGCCCCGATCCATCGGCCAGCGGGTGGTCGCGGAGGGTGACGACTTCCTGGCCGTCGACAAGCCGGCCCACCTGATGGTGCATCCGACCAAACCCGGCGGTCCGCGAACCCTTTGGGACGAACTGCGCGACCTACTCGCGTACGAGCTGGCGTGCGGCGGTCAAGTCTCGTTAGTCAACCGGCTCGACCGCGAAACCAGCGGGCTCGTCTTGGTCGCCAAGCGGCGGGCGACTGCCCGGGCCCTCTCCCGGCAGATCGGACGGGGCCAAATGCGTAAGACCTATCTTGCGATCTGCTGGGGTGAAGCGCCCGCCGTCTTCGTCGTTGACGCGCCCGTTCGGCGTCAAGGCGAGGTGGGGGCGAGCCGCATTTGGTTGAAGCGTTGCGTGCATCCAACGGGCGATCCGGCGGTGACGCGCGGCGAACGTCTGCTCAGCTGGACGAACCTCGGTCGGACCTTCAGCGTCGTGCGCCTCTTTCCCGAAACCGGCCGGACGCACCAGATCCGCGTGCACCTCGCCTCCGTCGGCCTGCCGATCGTCGGCGACAAGATCTATGGTCCGGACGAAGGTTGCTACCTTGAGTGGATCCGGTCGGGTTGGACGCCCGCCTTGGCGGAAAAACTCTTGTGGGACCGCCATGCGCTGCATGCTTCAGCGCTACGCTTTGACTTGGCAGGCGAGCCGCAGACCGTGCAAGCGGCGTTGCCTGAGGATTTCCAAACCTTTTTTCAAAAAAACGGTTGCACCACACCGTTTTGGCTGGCCTGACGGGCGCACCGCGTCGCGTTGGGTCGCGCAGAACTGCGGGCGTTTATAACGAGTACACCCCTTCACCGTTAGGAAACCGACGCGTCCGGACGCGCGGTTAACGCCTGCCCGGAGGACGTTTTAACACCCGTACAGCAAACGAATCTCCATAGGTTCAAGGGCGCTTACCCAACTTCGCTTCCGGCTCTGCTCCTGCTTCCAGTTGTTGACGGTCGGTTCTGCTGGCACAACTGCCTGCGTTAACTAACGGCGCACACACGCTGCTGCCGCCTCACTCCTAAAACAAAAAGACCTAACAAAACGAACATGCAAAAACGCGCCATCCTCGCCCTGTTTGCCGGCAGCCTTCTGGCCGCCAGCGTCAACGCCCACGCCGACGTCGCCCTCTCGACCGACCCGTCGTTCCATTTCGACAGCACCCACGTCACGCCGCTGTTGAACAACAACCTAGCCGCGGGTTATTACGAAACGCCCTCGGAAACCTACGTCACCTCCAGCAGCACCACCGCAGTCCAACTGTTCGACAGCGGTGACTATAAATTCAGCTTTGGTTGGTACAAGGTCGGCACCGACCTTTCTCAATCCTCGAACCTGCACCTGCTCTTTTCCGACATTGGTGAAGGGAATGCCCAGCAGTCCGCCACCTTCAGTGCTGGCGCCGGCACGCAGGTCGGCTTCTTCCTGGTTCCTAACGGAGCAAACAGTGGTTTGGCCAACCTCTACACCCAAGCCAACCTGAACCCTGGCAAGTATGACCAAGCGCTCAGCTGGACGGATAACAAGAACAGCGTGATCGCGTGGGAAGACATCACCCGTACCGCTGGTAGCGACGTCGACTTCAACGACGTGGTCGTCAAGGTCGGCGTGACCCCGGTGCCCGAACCTTCGGAAATGGCGCTGCTCGGCATCAGCGGTTTCGGCCTGCTTGGCATGGCGTTGGTCCGCCGGTTCCGTCGTCCTACCCAAGCTTAACCTAACAAAAAGTTTTCTGACCCGGTCGGGTCGCGTGCAAGGCAGCCTGCCACCTTCGGTGGCAGGCTGTTCTTTTTTTGTAGGCGGGTGAGACCGGGCCGAAGTGGGTTAGCTGTTTCCGCTGGTGAGCGGTGCGCCGGCCGGTCACCGCCGTTCCCGGACGCGGCGGCTTGGCGGTTGGCGGCAGGGATGGGCAGGCACCCTCGCGCGGGAAGCGCCGTTGGTGTCGTAACCGGCGAGCACGGGGCCGATCTGCGCGCGCAGCCATGTCGCCCCAGGATCGCGATCCGTTCGGACGGACCAGACCATCGACACCGCGGGCACCCGCAACTCCAAAGGCACTGGGCTGACGGTCAACCCGAACCGCGGCGCGTGGTGCCAAGCCATCCGCGCCGGTAGCGTCGCCAACACCGGCGCTTCGGCCGCGGCGGCGAGCACCACCAGGAAGTCGGAAGCGGCTACCACCACGTTGAGTTCGGTGGCGATGCGCTTCAGCGCCTCCGACAAGCAGCCGTGCAGGCTATCCCTAAGGGTCATCAACGCGTGGGCGGTGCCGACGTAAGCCTCCGCGTCGACCGGCACGGCCAGGGGTAGCAGGCGCGCGTTGAAGCAGCACGCCAGGGACTGCTCGAAAAGCCTGACGCCGCGGTGGCGCGACCCGCCGTGGTCGAAGCAGCCGACGGCAACGTCAAGCTGCCCCTCGTCCAAGTGCCGGTGCACCTCGTCCGGTCCCACGGGGCGGCTGAGCAGCCGGATCCCGGGCGCATCCCGGCGCAGGCGCGCCGTCAGCGCCGGCATGACCAGCAGCTCCATTTCGCTGGAGAACCCGAGCCGGAACACGCGCTCTTGGGTGAGCGGATCAAATCCGTCTTTCTGCCGCAACGTCTCCTGCACTTGGCGCAGGGCTTCGCGGATCCGTGGCGCCAACGCCTCCGCCTTCGCCGTGGGCAGCATCCGCGCCCCGGCGCGCACCAAGAGTTCGTCTTGCAAAAGCATCCGCAAGGTCGCCAAGCTGTGGCTCATCGCCGGCTGACGAACCCTCAACCGCTTAGCCGCGCGCGTGACGCCGCCTTCTTCCACCAGCGCGTCGAAAGCCACGAGCAGGTTCAAGTCGAACGAACGCAGATCAAAATGGTCGATGGAGTCCATGAGCCGGATCGATTCGATCGTTTTCCATCCACGGTGTAGCTCTAAAACCAGGCGGACTCAACCCCAAGCAGGGGGTGGATCCGCCTCGCCTTAGAAAACTTCTTCCATGCACGACGGTTCCTACTCCTACCGAGTCGGCGACGCCACGGTCCGCCGCATCGACGAATCGACCTTGGCCGACGTTGAACCCGCCAAACTTTACCCGGACTTGGACGGCGCGGCGCTGAAAGAGCACGGGCCCCGCCTCACGGCCGGCTCCTACAACCCGGACAACGGCCGCCTGATCCAAAGCCTTCACAGTTGGCTCGTGCGGGTGGGCGGCCGCACGATCCTCATCGACACCGCGACCGGTGACGGCAAGGATTTGCCCCCGCCGTTGGGCCACCTTCAGACCCCCTACCTGGAGCGCCTCGCTGCGGCCGGCGTGAGGCCCGAAGCGGTGGATTCCGTGCTGCTGACTCACCTGCACGCCGACCACGTCGGTTGGAACACCCGGCGCGAGAACGGCGGCACCGGCCGTTGGGTCCCCACCTTCCCCAACGCGCGCCACGTCCTCTCGCGCGTTGAGCAGCGTTACCTCGCCAGCCTAACCGGCGGCGAACCAGCGCCGGACCTGCCCCCGCCCGCGTTAGGCACGCCCGTACGCACACCCACCGCCAGCGTGTACGCAGAGAGCATTGCCCCAGTCATCGCCGCAGGTCTGACCGACTTCATCGAGGTGGACGGCGGGGAGTGGGCCGACGGCTTTTCGTTCCACCCCACACCCGGCCACAGCGTCGACCACGCCACGATCCGGCTGCGCTCGCGCGGCGAAGAAGCGCTCTTCCTCGGCGACGTGTTCCACCACCCGTTGCAGGTTTACCGGCCGGACTTGCGCTCGGTCTACTGCGAATTTCCTGAACCGGCCCGCACCTCCCGCCGATGGGCGTTGGAGTACGCCGCCGACCGCCACTGCCTCTGCTTCAGTTCGCACTTTGCGGAGACTTCCGCCGGCCGCATCACGCGCCGTGGCGACGGTTTCGCATGGCGCTTCGTCCAACCGCAACCCCGATGAACCATCCCGCCTCCCAACCTGCGCCGGTGATCCGTACCGACGACTTCCTCCTGCCCAGCGACACGGCCGGCATCGCATTGCACGTGCGCCGCAAACGTCCCGCCGACGTCGAGGATTTCCCGGCGGAGCAGACGGTCCTCCTCATGCACGGCGCCACCTTCCCTTCGGCAAGCCTCTTCGACGTGCCGTTGGCCGGCCGTTCGTTCATGGACGATTTGGCGGCGCGCGGCTTTGACGTCTATGCGCTGGATGTGCGCGGTTACGGCGGCTCCACCCGGCCCGCGGAAATGGAAGATCCGCCAGAGGCCGCGGAGCCGCTCGTGCGCACCGAGACGGCGGTGCGCGACTTGGCGGGCGCCGTCGAGCATATCCGGCGTCGGCGCTGCCTCGACAAGCTGAACTTGGTCGCGATGTCCTGGGGAGGGTCGGTCGCCGGCGCCTACACCGCCCGTCACCACGACCGGGTGGCAAAGCTGGCCTTGATCGCCCCGCAGTGGTTGGCCCATGGGTTCGTGCGCATCGACCCTGGGGGCGCCCTGGGCGCCTATCGCCGGATCGCCGTGCGCGAGACGAAGGGAAGTTGGTTAGCCGCTGCCCCGGCCGGCCCGCGCGACGGCCGTCACCCCCCCGGGGGGGTTGTGCTCAGGGCGGCGCCCCCCCAGGCGGCCGCTCCCCCCGCCCCCCCACGGGTGGTTTGAGCTCTGGGCGGAGACCACCCTGGCGACCGATCCCGCCGCCCAAGCCGCCACCCCTGGGTTCATCCGCGCGCCGGCCGGTCCCGTCCTCGACGTACGGGAGTATTGGACGGCCGGACGCCCCTTCTACGACCCTGCAGAGATCCGCGTGCCCGTGCTGCTCGTTCACGCAGAATGGGACGCCGACGTGCCCCTGCCTCTCGCCATGGCCTTCTTCCAACGCCTGACGGCCGCGCCTTACCGGCGCTGGGTGGAGGTCGGTGAAGGCACGCACCTCGTGATTTTGGAAAAGAACCGCTGGCAGGTCATCGACGCCATCCTCACGTTCTTGCAGGAGCCCGGCCCGCAGCCCTGACGCGGGCAATGGTCGCCACGGGTCTCAGGGGAGCGCGGCTTGGCGTCGTCTCGTAGACCACCTCTTGCCCTACCTTCTGGCTCCCAGCCCCTCACCTCCTATCAAAGTTTGCTTGGTTAGGCTTGGCTCGGTTCCTTTTATGAAGACTCCCTTGACCTACGCACCAAACGGGTCTTGCTTCTCATCCCTGCACCATTTGGTCAGAAGGTGCGGAGGGCAGTGGCGGTAAGGTGGTGCCGCCGGTTCGCCATGGATTGGGTTCTTAACAAAGTTTGCGTGCTGGTGACCGTGGCGTTCGTCCTAACGCTCCTTCCGGGGTTTCGACGGCGCGAACGGTCCATGCTCTCGGTCAGCGATCAGGGCAGCGCCCTCGCCGTATTCCTGCTGCTTGGCTTGTTTGAGGACGCGGCCGCCCGTCACACCGGCTGGCACAACGAACGCATCATCGCGCTCTGCGCCGGGGGCCTGTTGGCGGGGCCTTGGGTCGGCTTGGCCGTCGGCGTTTTTGTGACCGCCTTAGCCGTGCTACGCGACGGATTGCCGGTCGGCACCATCGGTCTCGCGATGCTTTGCGGCGGTTTGGCCAGCGGGTGGTTGCATCGTACCCGTCCGGCGATCGCCAGACTGCCCGTCACGGGTTTTCTCGTCGCCCTGCTCATCTCTTGGCTCCGCAACGGCCTCACGTTCCTCTTCGCCCCGGCGGCATCTGACGGACTTCGGCTGGTTGACGGGGCGTTGATCACGCCGCTTTCGAACGCTTTGGGAACCGCCCTCATCCTCACCGCTGTCGGGGTGGTACGGGAGCGCGACGAGCAGGCCGTCGCAGCCGCGTCGGCCGAGGTTCGCGCCCTGCAGGCCCGCATGAACCCGCATTTCTTGTTCAACGCCCTGAACGCGTTGGCCGCCCTCTCCACCATCGCCCCGCGCCGGATTCCGCAGGCGGCCTCCCGGTTGCGCCTTTTCTTGCGGGCGAGCTTCGACGGACCCGACCGCGCGTTGGTGCCCTTGGAAGAAGAACTCGCGGTGGTGGGCGCTTACCTGGACATCGAACGGCTCCGATTTGGCGACCGGCTCCAAACCGAGGAGGTGATTGACCCCAAAGCCGCCGGTTGTTTGGTCCCGCCGTTCTCGCTGCAGCCGTTGGTCGAGAACGCCGTGCAGCACGGGTCGGATCCTTCGGGCCAAGCCGGGCGGATCCGCTTGGAAGTGCGGTGCCGCCATGGGTTTGTGGAAATGACCGTGCGCGACGACGGCTCGCACCTGCCTGCCGACGAAGTCGACCGCATCTTCTTCGACGAGCGTGCCGGGGCGCATGCGCTCGTGCTCCTGCGCCGGCGCCTGAAGGGGTTGTTCGGCAGCTCGGGAGGCGTCACCGCCGAGAGCGACGCCCATCGCGGCACCAGCGTGACGGTGACGGTGCCTCGGCACCGTGCGCCGACCGGACCGGGCGGGGCACCGACACCGGCGTGGGCGAGGCCGGCCGCCGACGCAACCTGGTCCTAGGATCTTCACCATGTGGACACCCATTCGCGCGCTGATCGTCGAGGACGAGCCGCTGGCGGCTCAGTACCTTGCCACCCTTTTGGACGAAACTTGCCGCGTGCAGGTCGTCGGCGTGGCGCACGACGCCGAGACGGCGCTGGCACTTGGCGTCGAACGGCGGCCCGACGTCGCCTTCCTCGACGTGCGCCTGCCCGGGCGGGACGGGGTCTCCTTGGCATCGCAGTTGGCCATGCTGCCCCAGGCGCCCCAACTGGTCTTTACCACCGGGCAACCTGACCGCGCCACGGACGCTTTCCGCCTGGCGGCCGTCGATTACCTTTTGAAGCCCCTGGACCCCGCGCAGGTGGAGGAGGCCGTGGCCCGGCTTTCCGAGCGCCTGGGTCTGTTCCAGCCCGAACCGGCGGTGCCCGACCCTGGAGACAAGCCCGGCGGGGACGTGCCCGGCCGGGAGGACCGCTTGCTGCCGGTCAAAGACGCCGACCGCGACCAGGTCCAGCTGCTGGAGCGGCGCGAGGTGGTGGCGGCGCTGCGGCGCGATCGGCGCACCTGGGTGCACACCGTGCGCCAAGAGTTCGCGACCTACTACCCGCTGGCGGACCTGCTGAATTGGCTTGGCGGAGAACCTTTCGTCCAGGTCGGCCGCCACGCGGTGGTCAACCTGCGCGCCGTCGAGCAAGTGACCCACTACGGCGACCGGCTCTACCGGCTCCGGCTGCGCGACCGGGCCGGCACCGAGGTGTCGGTCTCGAGGTCGGGCGCCGGCCGGCTGGCGGCGCTCCTGAAGGGGCTCTGAACGCCGCTCGGTGCACAGCCCGAGCGTTCAGTCGCGGGATGCGGCCGTTGGGCCAAAAAGAGAGGCGTCGCCACCGTGGCGATTAGCTTGGTCGGGTGAACTCATCGCCTTTTCGGCACGCCACCGACCCGGACGGCGTCTCCGCCGACTCCCTGAGGAAGTTCAGTGCTTCCTTCTTATCCCTGATCGCCTTGGTGCTGGGCTTGGTCGCGGCTGCGGATCTGCTGGCGCGGTGGACGGGCCCCGGTTCCACCGCAGACGAAGCCATCCTCCGGTCGTTGCGCTCGGCGTCGATCGTGGCTGACCGTGCAGATTTCTCCGGCGACCCGGATGTCGACTTTGTGCGTGCGGCGACCGCACAAGCGCAGGTCGCCAGCAACTTGGCCCAGATCGAACTCCGTTATGGGCGCGACGCCGGTTTGTTGCGCCTCGCGCAGCAGATGGTCGCCCGGCAACGCTCCGAGCTGGACCAGTTGCGGAGCGCGCTGCCGACCCAGCGAACACCCGGTCGGTTACTGCCACCGTCGACCAGCGATTAACCTTGGGACCGTCGCCTTTCCCGGGTGATTCCGATCCGGCCTTACCTACCATGCCACGCATCCACACCACCGCGCTGATCTTTGCCACCGCCCTTTGCACCACGGTCCGCTCCGACGAGCCGACGCACCCCGACGCGCCTTCGCCGCAAACCGAGGTTCTCCTGCGGACGGGTTTTTCATGGGACGGGACACCTTACCGCCACTATCCGGAGGGGACGCCCGAAATCACGGTGCTCAAAATTTCCGTGCCCCCGCATTCGGAAGTGCCCTGGCATCTGCACCCGGCCCCGATGGTCGGTTACGTCCTCGCCGGCCGTTTGCGGGTGGAAAAAGAAAACGGTGAGAGCCGGGAAGTGCACGCCGGGGAGGCGTTGCCGGAACTCGTCGGCGCGCGCCACCATGGCGTGACGGGGGATGAAGGGGTGGAATTGATCGTCTTTTACGCGGGCGCGCGCGGCCTGCCGATCTCGGTCCCACAACCGGCCCCGGTCGGCGCGGCTTCCCCGACAGCATCTGGGCGCTAGCTCTCAGGTTCGACCGTCTTCGAACCGATCCAGGGGAGCGCGGGCGTCCCGCCCGCCCCGGCGGCGGGCGGGCGTCCGCGTTCCCTGCGTCGCACGCGTAGAGCATCCTGGCGCGGCTCCGCCGAAAGGCATGGTAGGGC
>CAXUNV010000192.1:0-8497 GCA_964252355.1 uncultured Chthoniobacterales bacterium
GTGATGAACATGCCGCGGATGGTCCGGCCACAGAGCCGGCCGTTCCACCGCGCGAGGGCGGCCGCCGGTGACATCGCCGGGTGGACGATGAGCCGCAGCATGCTGAGCGCCTGCGCCATCATCAGCGCAGCCGGGATGCCTTTGCCCGAAACATCCCCCACCACGAAGTAAAACTCGCCTGGGTTGCGCTCGAAGACGTCGTAGAAATCACCGGCGATGTCCCGGGCTGGCCGGTAATGGGCGGCTAGCGCCAAACCGTTGGTAGAAGGCAGGGTATCCGGCAAGAACGAGTGCTGGATTTCTGTCGCCAGGGCCAAGTCCTTCTCCAGCTGCTGCCGTTCGCGTTCGTGCTCGCTGAGGCGGAGCTTGCGGATGGCGGTCGCCACCAAGTTCCCGTAGGCCTGGAACGCCTCCGCGTCGATCTCGTCGAAAGAAGTTTTGTCCAGCGGGTTCAACACCTCCAGCACCCCGATATCCTGGCCGTCCTGAAACAGGGGCACGGCTACCAAGGACCGGGTGACGAAGCCGCTGCGCCGATCCAGTTCCGGGTAAAAGCGCGGGTCGTGGTAAGCGTCCGCCACCAACACGCTTTCTTGACGGTCCCACACCCAACCCGCGATGCCTTGGCCGCGCGCCACCCGCATCGGCGGTTCGGAGCCGTCTGCCAGGACGTCGCCACCGCGGGCGACGGTGAGTTGCAGTCCGTCAGACGCTTCGTCCACCAGAAAGAGGGAACTCGCCTCCGCGTTCATCACACGGCGCGCCACGTCCAAGATGGCCGGAAGCAGTTCTCCAAATTCGGTGATGGAATTGATCAACCCGCTGACCTCAAGAAGTCCTTTGTACAAGGTCACGGATCGTCGGAGGTCTGCCGGGTTCAACGTCGTGCTGCCGTCCGTCATGGTGCTATCCTGGCGCACCGTAGACCCATCCGGCGCCCTGGGCGAGAGCACCCCTCCCGCGGGCCGGGCGCGGCCCGCGCGCGCCGATTGCCTGAGTCGGGGCTGGCCAAAATCCCGTGGAGGCGGTAAACCCTTTTGGTGATGAGGCGTTTGGCGGTGCTCGGCACGGTTGGTCTTGCGCTGGTGTCGGCGGCGCAGGCCCAAGACACGGCATACAAGGCTTTGCGCGCGGTGGGTGCCCAAAAAGGCGAAAAGAGTTTGGACCGCATCGTGGCCATCACCGGCCGTTCCGGGCATCCGCAACCCCTGAATTGGACGGTGCTGGTGGACGACCCTGCCGCCCGCGGCGGCGTGCGCGAGTACGACATCGTCGCCAACGCGGTCAGCGCGGAACGGACCCCTGTGCGGCGCCCGGCTGGCGCCCCCATCAACCTCAGCAATCTGAACGTCGACTCGGACGGAGCCTTCGGCGTCGCCGAGGCCGAAGCCCGGCGCAACCACGTCGGTTTCGACGTGCTCGATTACACTTTGAGCACCGACCCGGCAACCGGCGCGCCGGTGTGGACGGTCACCTTGCTCGACAACG
This sequence comes from uncultured Chthoniobacterales bacterium, assembly GCA_964252355.1. Classification (GTDB taxonomy): domain Bacteria; phylum Verrucomicrobiota; class Verrucomicrobiia; order Chthoniobacterales; family JAFAMB01; genus CAXUNV01. The sequence continues at coordinate 1,489 of CAXUNV010000192.1, forward strand.
ACCAGCGAAACGTCGGCGTGGTGCGCATCGGCGCCGACAACGGCAACCTCCTGAGCGGTCGCGATTGGGCCGTCAACAATGGGACGGCCGCCACGAGCGCCGCGCCACCCTCGCGCCGTTCGGAAGATGCCTACATCGGCGGGGCCGACGCCGGCGGCAGACGCTACGAACGGGCACCCGGCCCGTACGCCCAGGTCCCGCCTCCTGCAGAGGAGGAGACGGACGCACGCCCCAACGAGGGGCTTGCAAACAAAGCGCACCGTTACGGCGACTCGGTGGTGCATTTCGGCCAGCGGGTGGTCAACAAGACCGAACGCGCCGGCCGTCGTATCGGCGGTTGGTTCCAGAAGAAGTTCACCGGGCGAGACACCATCTCTCCGGACGCCATCGGCGAAGGGGACCAAGAGACCCCGCCGCCTCCCGCCACCGATCCTTACAGCCAACCGGTCCGCCCGGTACCGGGGAGCTAGGCGCGGCGCAGACCGACCCCGAACGCTCGGTCAGGGCGCACGCCGGCACGCGTCCACCCCGCCACCCCCGCTCGAAATTGGCGGGCAGATCGGCTAGGCTTTCCCCCCATGCTCGAATCCTTGTACCCGATTCTCTTGTCGATCCACAACGCTTGGCGCTGGGTGGCCCTGCTGGGCGTCCTCTGCGCGTTGCTGGTCGGCGTGCGCGGCTTTTTTGGCCGGCGCCCTTGGGACGCGAGCGCCGAGCGGACGGGCCGCTTGGCCGTGCTGGTGATGGACGTGCAATTGGTGCTGGGCGTGGTGCTCTACGCGGGGGTCAGCCCGGTCACCCGCCTGATGTTTACGAACTATCGCGCGGCCATGAAAGGGTTTGAGACCCGTTTTTTCGGGATGGAACACCTCTCGCTCATGATTTTGGCCGTCGCCCTTACCCACGTCGCCAAGGTGCGCGCCTCGCGCCTGAGCCGCGATCGCGGCAAATACCGCACCGGCGTCATGTTCTATGGCGCGACTTTGGGCCTGATGCTGCGCGCCACCCCTGGGTGGCGTCCGCTGCTGCGGTGGCCCTGAGCCATTGCGGTTCCCAGTGGCCGGTTCACCGTTCCCGGTTGCCGGGTTTTGGGCGGGGTCGGGATGCACGGGTGACCCGGTGGGGCGTTACCCCCCGGCCCGCTGAAAAAGGTTGCCACCGCGAAAAGGCCGCTGCCGGGCGGTCTGAGCCGGCGCGAACTACCCTTTCGGCCGAGTCCCGCTTGCCTGGTCGGGGAGCAGGCTCAGACCGCCCGGCGGCCGTCCACACTGGTGGCTACTTGGTTCTGCCGTCCGGGGGGTAACGCCCCACCACTCCTGCGCAGCCTTGCGCCATTCACAGGCTCCACACCGTCCGGCCCGCCACGATCGTGCGGACCGCCCGCCCTTTCAGCTCCCAACCGTCGAACGGACTGTTCCGGGATTTGGACCGGCTTTCGTCCACCCGGTAGACCCATTCGCGATCCGGATCGATCAAGGTGACGTCCGCGTCCGCCCCGGGCGCCAGGGTGCCTTTGGAAAGCCGCAGCAGGCGCGCCGGGTTGGTCGTGTACATCTTGATCAAGGTCGGCAGGTCAATGGCACGGTGGCGGTGCACCAGCAGCGTCAAAAAGAGGCCGAGCTCCGATTCCAGACCGATGATGCCGAACGGTGCTTGGTCGAACTCCACCTCCTTCTCAAAACCGGCGTGCGGGGCGTGGTCGCTGCCCAGGATAGAGATCGTGCCGTCCGCGACGGCTCCCACCAAGGCGTCGATGTCTTCCGCCGTGCGCAGCGGCGGGTTCATCTTGTAGCAGGAATCAAAGTGGCGGATCGATTCGTCCGTCAACGCCACGTGGTGTGGGCAGAGTTCAGCGGTGACCGGCAAGCCCCGCCGCTGGCCTTCGCGCAGCAGCCGGACGCTGCCGCCTGAACTCAGGTGCTGGCAATGGATGCGCGTCCCGCAGAGTTCCGCCAACAGCAGGTTGCGCATCACGATGAGTTCCTCGCCGGCCCGCGGCCAGCCCGGCAACCCGAGGATCGTGCTCCACTCGCCTTCGTGCATCACGCCGTCGCCGACCAAGGAATAATCCTGGCAATGGTCCAACACGGCCAAGTCGAACATCCGCGCGTACTCGACGGCACGACGCATCAGTTCGTGGTTTTGCACGCAACGACCGTCGTCGGTGATGGCCACCACACCGGCTTGCGCCATCGAGCCGATGGGCGCCATCTCCTCTCCCGCCAACCCCTTGGTGATCGCGCCCGCGGCGAACACGTTCACCACCGCGGTGCGCTTCGCGCGTTCCAACACCCAGGCGACCCCGCTGGGGCTGTCGAGCACGGGGTTGGTGTTCGGCATGCAGACCACCGAGGTGAACCCGCCGGCGGCAGCCGCAGCCGCCCCCGTCTCGATGGTTTCCTTGTGCGATTGGCCCGGCTCCCGCAGGTGCACGTGGCCGTCGATCAAACCCGGCGCCACCACCAGACCGTGGGCGTCGATGATTTCGGCGGGTTCCGGCGGCGCCTCGGCCAGAATGGTCCCGTCATCCCCCAGGTAGAGGTCTGCGACCTCGTCGCGACCCGACCCAGGGTCGAGGATGCGGCCCCCGCGCACGAGCGTGCCGCTCACGGCGCGTTCCCCTCCGCGAGTCGCGCGCTCGTGCTGCAAAGGTAGAGGGTGGCCATGCGCACCGCCAAGCCGTTGGTGACCTGCTCCAAGATCACGCTCTGCGCGCCGTCGGCGACGTCGCTGTCGATCTCGACCCCGCGGTTGATCGGCCCAGGGTGCATCACCAGACACCCGGGCTTCAGCGCCGCCGCCCGCTCTTTGGTCAATCCGAAGAAGCGGACGTACTCGTTCGCGCTCGGGAAGTACTCCTTCCGTTGCCGCTCGTGCTGCACCCGCAGCAGGTTCACCACGTCCGCTTCCGCAAGCACGTCGTCCAACCGGCGCGACACGGTCACCCCCACGGCTTCAAAGGAGCGCGGCACCAACGTGCTCGGTCCGACCAGGATGACGCGGGCGCCCAATTTTTTGAGCGTCCAAATGTTCGAGCGCGCCACCCGGCTAAACAGGATGTCGCCGACGATGACGACGTTGAGGCCGGCCACGCGGCCAAACCGTTCCCGGATGGTGAACGCGTCCAGCAACGCCTGCGTCGGGTGCTCGTGCGCGCCGTCCCCGGCGTTGATCACGCTCGCCTCCAAGCGTTCGGCCAGAAACTTCGGCGCGCCCGCCGAGGAGTGTCGCAGGACGATGAGGTCGGCGTGCAACGCCTGCAGGTTCAGCGCCGTGTCTTTGAGCGTCTCGCCCTTCTGGAGGCTCGACGTGGTGGCGGAAATGTTCACCACGTCGGCGCTCAGGCGCATGGCAGCCAGCTCGAAGGAGACCCGCGTGCGGGTGCTTGGCTCGACGAAGAAGTTTACCAAGGTCTTCCCGCGCAGGGCCGGCACCTTCTTCACGTCGCGCGACCCCACCGTCTTGAAGGCCGACGCGGTGTTCAGGATGGTCTCGACCTCCCACGGTTCGAGCTCCCGGATGTTGAGCAGGTCTTTGCGGCGCCACCCGGTGGCCGGTTCGATCCTCGCCGTCACGGCGCCAACCTCAGATCGGGTTGATCCAAACGGAACAGGCGGACTGAGTCCGGTTCGCCGTCGACGTTTTCGAGCCTCACTTTCACCCGGTCCTGACGCGCCGTCGGCAGGTTTTTGCCGACGTAGTCAGCGCAAATGGGCAGTTCGCGGTGGCCGCGGTCGATGAGCACGGCCAATTGGATCCGGGCGGGCCGGCCGAAAGAGGCGAGGGCGTCCATCGCGGCCCGGCAAGTGCGCCCGGTGAAGAGGACGTCGTCGACGAGCACCACCGTCCGGCTCTCCAGGCCCAATGGCAGGTCCGTCACCTCGACGCTCGGCAGCGACCGGCGCAGGCGGAGGTCGTCCCGGTGCATGGACACATCGACCACCCCGGAGGCCGGGCGCCGCCCGTCCAAAGCTTCCACCAGTTCCGTTAGACGCCGCGACAACTCGCGGCCCCGCGAGGGGATGCCGACCAACGCCAAACCGGTCGGGTCGGGATTGTTCTCCAGGATCTCGTGCGCCATCCGCCGAAGCGTGCGGGCCAGGGCTTCGGCGTCGAGGATGGTGGTCGTTCGAGACATGTTGCGTGGCAGCCCGCGCGCGTGCGAGCGGGCATGCCCGGCCGCGCGTCAAACGCCTTTTTGTTGGCGCTGACGTTTCTCGCGCCACGCCGAACGATATTTCAAGATCCAATCGAGCAGGGCGCGCTCGAAGCCGATGTCGTGCCCGGCCTTCTCACTTTCGATCCATTTGTGACGGAGGATCTCTTCCCGCTCAGCCAAAAACTCCTTGTACAGCACTGAATTCTTCACCAACTCGGTCGGGTCTTCCCGTGGCGGTTCCATGGGGTCACTCGGTTCTTTCGCGTGCTTAAGGGTTGGGATCAACGGGGTGTGCCCTAAGGCCGGATAAAGTTCGCTCAGCGCTGCGGAGGGGCCTTCTCCAAGCGGTCGCGCAAGGTTCTCGCCATCTGCAGAAAAGCTTTCGAAGCGGGGTTGTGCGGGTCCTCCGAAACGATCGGTCGGCCGCGGTCTCCCGCCTCACGGGTTGCGATGTCGATCGGGATTTCGGCAAGCAGCGGCACGCGCAAACGCTTGGCTTCGCGTCCGCCGCCGCCCTCGCCGAAGATGTGGAGGCGCCGACCATCGCTTGGGTTCACGAAAAAGCTCATGTTTTCGACGACCCCTAGCACGGGAACATTCACCTTGGCGAACATGGCGCTCGCTTTGCGCGCATCGATGAGGGCCACTTCCTGTGGGGTGGTCACGATGACGGCGCCGTCCAGCGCCACGGTTTGGACCACGGTGAGCTGGATGTCGCCGGTGCCGGGTGGCAGGTCTAGCACCAAATAGTCCAGCCCCGACCAGTCGACCTGCCGCAAAAACTGTTGGGTTGCCCGGGTCACCATCGGGCCTCGCAAAATCGCGGGCGAGTTGTCGTCGAGGAGCGACCCCATGGAGATGAGCTTCAGGCCGTACCGCTCGAGCGGGATGATGATCTCCTCGGCGGTGGCCATCGGCTGCTCTTGGGCGGCGTTGAACATCAGGGAGATCGACGGCCCGTAGATGTCGCAATCGCAAAGCCCGACGCTGGCCCCGCTCTGACGCAGCGCGACCGCCAAATTCGCCGCCACCGTCGATTTGCCGACCCCGCCCTTGCCGCTGGCCACGGCGATCACGCGTTTGACCCCGGCGATCGCGGTCGCGCTCGCCCCCCCCCCAGCTTGGCCCCTCTCCGGCGGGTTGCTCACGTCGATGACGACCTTGGCGGACGCCACCCCCGTCAAGCCAGCCAATGCCTCCTCCGTGTCCGCCTGCAAACGTTGGGGCACGGCCGGGTTGTTCGTCGCCACGTTCAGGCGCACCAGGACATCCCCGCCAGACACCTTCACGTCTTTAACCAGGCCGAAACTGACGATGTCGCGGCTGTAGCCCGGAAACTTCACTTGGCGCAGGCGGTCCACGATGTCGTTTTCGGAAAGGCGGGGCATGCGGTCTCCAGCCGTGCCTGGGACGAGTGCCGACGCTCTCGATCGTCGGGTCTCCCTGGGCCGGGTTTTCAAACAAGCCTAGAATCTGGCTAAGTCAATCGGCGGCGCTCATCCCCTGGCATTTCCTCGCGTCGTGAGCAGTTGCTCAGCGTCGCCCGGGGCACTTGGCGGCCGGTGCAGGTTGGGCATCCTGGTGTAGGGTGGGGCTCATGCAGCCCCCACAGTCCGGGATTTTTGCTGGCATGCGCGCCGCGGGTTTTCCGGAGGCCATCGGACGGACCCCGCTGATTCGTCTCCGCGCGTTTTCGGAGGCCACCGGGTGCGAGATCCTCGGAAAGGCGGAGTTCATGAACCCCGGCGGCTCGGTGAAGGACCGGGCGGCGCTTGGCATCATCGCCGAGGCGGAGCGGGCGGGTGCCTTGGTACCCGGCGGTACCATCGTCGAAGGCACGGCCGGAAACACCGGTATCGGTCTGGCGCTGGTGGGGAACGCACGCGGTTACCGCACGCTCATCGTCGTGCCGGAGACCGTTTCGACCGAAAAGATCCTCGGTTTGCGCGCCATGGGCGCGGAAGTCCGCACGGTGCCGGATGCTCCGTACCGCGATCCGGGCAACTACATCCGCGTTTCGGAGCGGCTGGCCGCAGAGACGCCCAACGCCTTTTGGGCCAACCAATTCGATAACCTCGCCAACCGCCGGATCCATTACGAGACGACCGGGCCGGAAATCTGGGCGCAAACCGAGGGGCGCCTCACCACGTTCGTGGCCGCGGTCGGCACGGGCGGCACCCTGGCGGGCACCGGCCTCTTTCTTAAGGAGAAAAACCGGCACGTGCGCGTCGTCTGCGCCGACCCTTACGGTGCCGCCATGTGGTCCTGGTTCACCCTCGGTCACACGGACGTGAACGACGGCGATTCCGTCGCGGAAGGCATTGGGCAAAGTCGCGTGACGGAGAATCTCCGAGGTCTTTCGGTGGATGCGGCCTACCGGATCGCCGACGACGTCGGCGTGGAGGCCGTCTACCACTTGCTGCGCCACGAGGGCCTGTTCCTCGGCCTTTCCTCGGGGATCAACGTCTGCGGCGCCCTGAAGGCCGCCAAGGAGGGGGGTCGCGGGCAGACGATCGTGACCATTTTGTGCGATTCGGGAGCCCGGTACCTCTCCCGGCTGTTCAACCCCGATTGGCTCCGCGAGAAGGGCTTGGGGCCGAAGGCGCAAGCCCTGGAGTTCCTCGACCGGATTTGACAAGAAGGTTCCGGGTTCCGGGTTCCGGGTTCCGGGTTCCGGGTTCCGGGTTCCGCGCGAGGTCGCCCGCGGGTGGTGCAGGTTCAATGCAGGGGTGACCGGTTGGCTCAATGCATCGGTGACGCCCGGGGGGCGCAGGGCGGCTAGAAGCCGGGGATGCCCTGGAGCGAACCGATGGACCAAAAACGGGAGCCGGTGGTGCGGGCGGGGATGGG
>CAXUNV010000193.1:0-8412 GCA_964252355.1 uncultured Chthoniobacterales bacterium
CCGCCCCCCCCCCCCCCCCCCCGGGCCGCGCGCCCACCACCCCCCCCCCCGCCGCGGGGTGTTGGGCCGCGCGCGCCAAGGGGTGGACCTCCGGGTGCAAAAGGTCGACGAGGTATTCCACCGCCGAATTGAGCGCCTCGGCGGTCAGCACCCCTCCGATCAGCACGCCGACCGTCAGCCATTCCGCGTACTCGAATCGGAGTAGGGCCGAGGTGGCCACGGCGCAGAGCGCCGCCACCAAGTGGATGCGGAAGTTCCACTCCAGACCGGCCAAGAGCCGCAGCCCCGCCCACGCATGGCGGAACGACCGCACGCGGGCCCGTAGCAAAGCCGGCAGCGAAAACGGCGCGCCGTCCGGCCGACGGCTCACGGGGTGTCCGCCGGAAAGTAGCCGCGCGGTGAGGCACGCGGCGTCGCCTCAGGTCGGCCTTCGGCCTCGGCGGCCTCACTTTTCTTCTTTTCCGGGTTCGCCTCGGAGCGCTCGTCTATCTCACGGAGTTGACTCACGGGATGCCGTTCGCAGCCGGCGCACGCAAAGGCCAAAAGAACCGCGGCGAGGAGGAATGTCTTCATGCAGGGGTTGGGGCGGCGCTGACCAGGGTACCCCGCTACTGGAGAAACCCGGGGGGTGTCAACCGGGAAAGCGCGGGCCAGCAGAGACGTGTTAAGTTTGAGGTTTGTCGTTTACCGTTTGCCGCGTCCGGCTCCCAAATGCCGGCTTCTGACTTCCACCTTTCAGCTTCCGGCTCTAACGTCGCGCCCGTGGCGAAATCCCTCGCGGGCAGAACCGTCTTGGTCACTGGCGCAAGCCGAGGCATCGGTTTGGCCATCGCGCTGCGGGCCGCCGGCGACGGGGCGAGCGTGGCCGTGGTCGCGAAAACCGACTCTCCCCACCCGCGCTTGCCGGGAACCGTGCACAGTGCTGCGCACGCCATCCGCGAGGCCGGCGGTTCGGCGCTCGCGCTACCCACCGACCTCCGGGCGGAGGCGGCCGTGGCGGAGGCCGTCGCGCGGACCGTGCAACACTTCGGCGGTTTAGACATCCTGGTGAACAACGCCAGCGCCATTCACCTCGCCAAGACGCCAGACCTGGAGACCAAGCGTTTCGACCTCATGCACGCCGTGAACGCCCGCGGCACTTTCCTCTGCGCCAAACACGCCATTCCGCACCTGCGCCGGTCGTCCAACCCGCACATCCTCAGCTTGGCGCCCCCGCTCGGCTTGCGTCCCGCTTGGTTCGAACGACACGCCGCCTACACCGCTTCGAAGTACGCCATGAGCTTGGTGACGTACGGTCTGGCCGCGGAACTGCGCGGGGAAGGCATCGCCTGCAACTGCCTTTGGCCACGCACCTTGATCAAAACGGCGGCCCTGGCCGTCGTGCCCGGCCTCGATCCTGACGCCACCCGTCGCCCGGAGATCGTCGCGGACGCTGCGCACGCCATCCTTTGCCGTCCGGCACGGGAAACGACCGGACAATTCTTCCTTGATGAAGAGGTGTTGCGGGCGGAGGGCCAAACGGATTTTTCCCATTACGCCGTGCGACCCGACCGGGAACCCGTCTTGGACCTTTTCGTGGACGGGTGAGCCTAGGGGCGGTTGCCGGACGCGCCGTTCCTTGTCTCTGGTTTCTGGTTGGGAGAGTGTGGTGCTCGGTTCGCGGTGCGGGGATCTACGGATGATCCGGTGGGGCGAAAACCCGGCCCGCCGACGGCAGCCGCATCGCCTAGCGGCGTCCGCGGGGCGGTTTGAGCCGGCGAGAACCAGGGTGGGGCCGTCCGGCAGGGTCGTTCCCGCTTGGCGGCGTCTCGTTGGGCGCCTTGCCCTACCAACCGCGGATGACGGCAAACCGCAAACGCCAGACGCTGCACGATGCTTCCCGTCAAACCAGAGACAAGAAACGCTTCCGGCCCCCGCAACGAATTAGAATCATTCTTGATTTCTCCCGGCCTAGTGGCACGTTGGCCGGTGGGCGAGGACCGCATCTCGGAGTTGCTTGCGACCCGTGGCGTACGGCTGACGCGTCAACGGCGGCGAATCTTTGCGATTTTGCTCCGGAAACGGGATCATCCGACCGCAGCCGACGTTTACGACCGGGCCAAACGCCAGATGCCGGCGATCTCGTTGGCCACCGTCTACAACGGCTTGGAGGCGCTGGTGCGCAGCGGCTTGGTCAAGCAGGTTAACCTGGAGCGCGCCGCGACCCGCTACTGCGCCAACCTGACCGATCACAACCATTTTTTCTGCGAACGTTGCGGGGCCATCCACGATGTGGAAGCGTCCGGAGCCGAACCTTGGCGGTTGCCTGCAGGGTTCGTCGTTTCGCACGCTGAAGTCTCTTTGCGCGGGCTCTGCCCCGACTGTTCTCGACCATGAGTTCCATCGTCATCCAAGACCTTTTTGTCTCCACCCAAAACCAGGAAATCATCCGCGGCCTGAACCTCCGGTTCTCGCAAGGCGAGGTGCACGCGATCATGGGGCCAAACGGCTCCGGCAAAAGCACCTTGGCCAAGGTGATGGCCGGGCATCCCGATTACGAGGTGACGGGCGGCGACGTGCTGCTCGACGGCGAAAGCATCCTTGGCTTGGAGCCCGACGAACGGTCGCGGCAGGGGCTTTTCCTCGCGTTCCAGTACCCGTTGGAAATCCCGGGCGTCAGCAACGCCAACTTCCTACGGGCTGCCCTGCAGGCGCGCCTGCCCGAAGGCGAAGAGCTCGAAGCCACCGATTTTTACCACCGCCTTTACGAGAAGATGGACCTTTTGGAGATCCGTCGGGAGTTCACCGCGCGGGCCGTAAACGAAGGGTTTTCCGGCGGCGAGAAAAAGCGCAACGAGATCCTGCAGATGGCGATGCTCGAGCCAAAATTCGCCGTGTTGGACGAGACCGACAGCGGGCTCGACATCGACGCGCTACGGGTCGTCGCGCACGGGGTCAACTCCCTGCGCGGCCCTGGCTTGGGCATTCTCTTGATCACCCATTACCAGCGCCTGCTCAATTACATCGTGCCGGACTACGTGCACGTGATGTCCGCCGGCAAGATCGTGTTGAGCGGCGGCAAAGAACTGGCCCTGGAACTGGAATCCAAAGGCTACGATTGGCTGAAGACGCACGCGGCGGTGGGCGCCGGCGCATAAGGGATCGGCACGGGAGTAAAAAACATGAACGAAAACACCACGACCCTGGATCTCGACCGTGAGATCGGGAATTTTTTCTACGACGTTAAGGCGACCCGCGACGCGGGCGTGGGCCTGACCGAGAAGACGATCGACTACATCGTCGACGCCAAGGATGAACCGGATTGGATCCGCGACTTTCGCAAACACGCGTACCGGACGTTTCTAGAAAAGGCGCTGCCGACCAGTTGGGCGAGTGGCGAGTTGAGCGCGATCGACTTCGACGCGATCCGGTACTACCTGGCCTCGGGTGACGCGCCGAAGCGCAGCTGGGAAGAGGTCCCCGACGACATCAAACGTACGTTCGAGCGGCTTGGCATCCCGGAAAGTGAACGGAAGTTCTTGGCCGGCGTCGAGGCGCAGTTCGACAGCGAAGCCGTCTATTCCAACATCAAGAAGGCGGTCTCCGACCAGGGCGTGATCTTCGTCGGCAGCACCGACGGCTTGAAGAACCATCCGGAGATCTTCCGGCGGTGGTTCGGCAAGGTCATCCCGACGGGCGACAACAAGTTCAGCGCGTTGAACAGCGCCGTGTTCAGCGGCGGCTCGTTCATCTACGTGCCGCCGGGCGTGAAGGTCAAACATCCGCTCCAAGCCTATTTTCGGATCAACGCCGAAAACTTCGGACAATTCGAGCGCACCCTCATCATCGCCGACGAAGGCGCCGAACTCATGTACATGGAGGGTTGCACGGCGCCGAATTTCACGACGGCCACCCTGCACTCGGCCGTGGTCGAATTGGTGGCGCTGAAGGGCGCCAAGATCCAGTACGTCACCGTGCAGAACTGGTCGCCCAACGTGTTTAATTTGGTGACAAAGCGGGGGTTGGCCATGGAAGACGCCGAGATCAAATGGATCGATTGCAACATCGGCTCGCGTCTGACCATGAAGTACCCAGGCGTCATCCTGAAGGGCCGGCGCGCCCGTGGCGAGGTCATCAGCATCGCGTTGGCCAACGACGGCCAGCACCAGGATACCGGGGCCAAGATGGTGCACGCGGCCGACGAGACGACGAGCAACATCGTTTCCAAAAGCATCAGCGTCGGCCATGGCCGCGCCACGTACCGCGGCTTGGTGCACGTGCCCAAGCACTTGAAAGGGTGCAAGAACAACACGGAGTGCGACGCCTTGCTCATCAACCCGCAGAGTCGGACGGACACTTACCCGGCGATCACGGTGCGGGGAACCGGCAATTCGACCCAGCACGAGGCGTCGGTCAGCCAGATCAGCGCCGAACAGATTTTCTACATGCAACAACGCGGGCTCAATGAGGGGCAGGCCATGAGCTTGGCGGTCAACGGGTTCGTCAACGACCTCGTCCGCCAGTTCCCGATGGAGTACAGCGTCGAGCTCAAACGCCTGATCGACCTTGAGATGGAGGGGTCCGTAGGTTAAGGGGCTCGACCGAGGCGTGGGGGGGGGGGGGGCCCCCCGCCCCCCCCGCGCCGCGCACTATGTCCAACGCCGAGTCCTTGCTGCTCACTAGCCCTGGCACCCTGCCGCCGGCCACACCGGCGTGGTTCGCCGAAAGTCAAACGTCCGCTTGGACCGAGTTCGAGACATTGCCGTTCCCAAGCCGCCGGGACGAGATGTGGCGGTTTTCCACCGTCAAGGGTTTGGCGCTGGAACGGTACGCGCCCGCGCCGGAATCTTCGGCCGACGTCACGGCGGAGGTGGCGCGCCGGGGTTTGCCGGAGCCGGCGGGCCGCATGGTGTTCCTGAATGACCGTTTGGTTGCGGCGGAGATTTTTGATGAAAGCGTCTCGGCGGCTGGGGTCACCTTCATCACCTTAGAAGAGGCGTTGACCTCGGAGGAAGGTCTGTTGCGGCGCCACTTCATGGCCCAGCCGGCCCGCCTGGGCTCGCAAAAGTTTGCCGCCTTGCACCGTGCCCTGGTCAAGGCAGGATCCTTTTTACACGTGCCCAAGGGTGTGGAAATTGCGAAGCCGTTTGAGGTCTTCCATTTTGTGGACGGCGCGGATGCTGCGGTTTTCCCGCACACGTTGATTGTCGCCGAACCGATGAGCCGCGTGACGTTGGTCGACCATTTTGCGTCGCTCGACGGCGGCACGGCGGGGTTCGCCTGCGGCGTGAACGACCTGATCGTCAAAGACGGCGCTCACCTCACCTACGCCGCCGTGCAGGACTGGAGCCGCCAGTTCACCTCGTTGCAGATCAACACCGCGGTCGTCGGCCGGGACGCTTCCGCGATCAATCTGTCACTCAATTTTGGCGGGCGTTACGCCCGGTCGGAAAGCGTCAGCCGGTTGGAGGCTGACGGCGGGCGCAGCGACATGTTGGCCGTTTCCGTCGGTCGCGGCAGCCAAGAGTTTGATCAGCGGACTCACCAGGACCACTTGAAGCCGAGCACGACCAGCGACCTGCTCTACAAAAACGCGCTGTTCGATGAAACTCGCACGATCTTTTCCGGCCTGATCAAGGTCGAACCGGGCGCGCACCGGACGGACGCGTACCAGAAAGTGCGCAATCTCCTCTTGAGTGACGACGCCGAGGCGAACTCCATGCCCGGTCTGGAGATCTTGGCCGACGACGTGCGGTGTACCCACGGCGCCACTTCCGGTCAAGTGGAGGCCGAGGAGCTTTTCTATCTGAAAAGTCGCGGCATCCCGGAGAGGGCCGCCAAATCGTTGGTCGTCCGCGGATTTCTCAATGAGGTGATCGACCGACTCTCGGACGTCGGACTGCGTGCCTACTTCCAAAAGGAAATCAACCGGCGGTTGTGAGGGGGTACACGGCGCGTTTCGGCGGCGCGAACGCGGCAGGAAACCGTTCCGGTCAACTGTTCAAAAACGCGAAAGTCAGGCTCCGTTAAGTAATTAAGCAACTTCTTGCGCATAATTGAAGTTGCGAGTTGGCCAAAAATATTCACTTTCCAGGCTTGCCGTTTCGGGTGACCTTCGGGACGCCGGTTACGGCAATTAGTGCACGGAGGGTCGTCTGGGAGCGCGCCTTACGCTGACGCCCGCAAAGGCGTCCGGCGGTTTTGGCAAGAATTATGCTCTTGGGTTCCGCCGGCTTAACGAAAACCTGTCGCGAGACGAACCGGCGCAAACGCCGCGAGCCATTCACATCCTCATACGACGTCGTAAAACTAAGTTATGGTTTCCTTGCTAAACCCACTCACGCCGCTTTTAGCCGCCGCGGCGCAGGCGACTACTCAACATCCGGTGCCGGCTTGGGCCAAGGGCAATTACGTTTTGGAGAAGTTCTTCCAAGGCGGGCCCGTCATGTACCCGATCGTGGCGGTTTTGATCGTGGCCATCGCCGTCGTGATCGAGCGCACGCTTTTCTGGATGGTCGAACGCGCGCGGCGCGACGCCAACCGTCTTGATCAGATTTACGCCGCCCTGGAGCAAGGCAACGTCCAAGGCGCTTCGAGCTTGGCGCGCGGTTCAAAGGATCCGCTGATTCGGACGGTCTGGCACGGCATCAACCACATGCATGCCTCCGTCCAGGGTGCGTTGGAGGTGGCTGCCGGCGCTGAGTTGCAGCGGGCCGGGCGCTTCATGCCCGTCATGGACACGGTCATCACGTTGGCGCCGTTGTTGGGTCTGCTCGGCACCGTGACGGGCATCATGTCGGCTTTCAGCGCCGTGAACGAAGGCGGTTTGAGCCCCGCGGCCGTCTCGGGCGGCATCGGTGAGGCGCTCATCGCCACGGCGTGCGGCTTGGGCATCGCCATCTTCACGTTGGTGTTTTTCAACTTCTACAACGCCAAACTCGCGAAGCTCCAGTTCGAGCTCGAGTCGACGGCCCACAACCTGATCCTCATGTTCAACACCCTGCATCTCAAGGGTAACGTGGAGACTGAAAATGACGTCCGGCAGCAGCAGCCACAGCAGTACGCCCGTTCCAATTAGGAAAGCGCGGCTTGAGATCATCCCGCTGATCGACATCATGTTCTTCCTGCTCGCCTCCTTCATGTTGGTGAGCTTGACGATGATCAACATGAAGGGGATCGACGTGAATCTTCCGACCGCGACGAGCGCCGACCAGAACAACAAGCCGGATTTCACGATGGTCAGCATCGACGCGTTGATGGACATCTACTTCGACAAAGAAAAGGTGGCCCGCGACGACGTGTTGCCGAAGTTCCAGGCGCTCTACAACAAAGACCATGAGACCCGCGTGTTCATCCGCTCCGACAAGGACGCGACGTACGACACGGTGGTGTTCGTTCTGGACAAAGCTCGTACGGCCGGCATCCAGAAGGTCGGTCTAGAGATCAAGCCGAGCGCGGGCCCAGGTAGCAACTCAGGGGCACCCACCGCTCCGGCCCATTCATAACCGGGCGGGACCCATGGCAAATGAACTGCGGCCGCGTCGGCGACGCCGGGACGGCGTTCCCCTGATCTGGTTTCTGCTGCTGTCGAGTGCACTCACGGGTGGTGCCGCGGTGAGCGGGTACTGGATCAAGTTTCCTGCGCGGGAGGTCAAATCCGACACGGAGATCGAGCTGACCAACCTCGACACCAACGACATCGAAAAGTTGGGCGATCCCAACGTGCCGGAGGATACCCCGCCACCGGAACCGGAACCGACGCCACCTCCGCCCGAAGACGAGCCGACGCCGCCACCGCTGGACAAGCCTCCGGAGTTTGAAGTGCCGGAACCGACGCCGACCCCGGCGCCGTCCGCGACCCCACGGCCTTCGGCTACGCCGAAACCTTCGGCGTCGCCCAAACCCAAGACCGACCAACCGCCGCCCGCCAAGAAGCCAAACCCGAACGCCGCGGCCACCCCAGGCTTGGCGCACGGGAGCGCGACGGGCGCCCCCGACGGCACGGGTCATGGTGGTCCGCGTTCCGGTACGCTGGTTCGGAGCCCTAAACCGCCGTACCCTCCACAGGCCCTGCAGATGGGTATCCGCGGTGATGTCCGCGTGACGTTCACGGTCTCCAATGGCGAAATCGTGGATGCTAAAGCGGTTTCTGGCCCGCCGATGCTCACCAGCGCCGTCATCCGGTGGACCAAATCCAACTGGAAGTTCGCACCTGGAACTAACGGCAGTTTCACGCTCCCGGTGAGTTTCCAGATGCAGTGAAGCGGTCCTTTTCGCTTGGTTGGTGGCGCCAAGGGCCGGCCCGCGCGGGTCGGCCTTTTTCATCTCGGGAGGGTGCGCGCTCCTGCACTGCCAACGGAAGGGGGGCAGCGAGCTTTAGGGGAGCGCGGGCGTCTCGCCCGTCACCGGGGATGGCCGCCTTCACCTTCGCTC
>CAXUNV010000194.1:0-2909 GCA_964252355.1 uncultured Chthoniobacterales bacterium
GAGCCTTCATGCCAATTAAGGTAACTCAACACACAAATCGCTGGCTAACCCAACTGTTTTTGCGGTTCACACCACGACTCTCTTCCCCGTTCGCGCCGGCGAGAGTTCACCCCGCCCGGCGTTGGGGGGCAGCCGCCGAGCGCTCCGCCCCGCCCCGCCCGGCACGGCGCGCAGGCCAAAAGAAGACGAAGGCAGAAGCTGCCCGCGGCGCCGCCGGGTCATGGCCTTCGCCGAACGACGGGGTAGCGTGGACGGCCCGCCCCTCATCGAGGGAACCGTCGCGGAACGTCCGGAACAAGCCGCGAGCGTTGGCGGGGAGATCTGCAACGGGGGGCAGCCCGGGGGCGCCACCGCCGCGGAGTTGTCGGCGGTGCGGAGCACCAGCCCTCCCGGGTTTGAAAGGGGGCGGTACCGCCCTCGCGGGCTCAGGCCTTCTGGGCGGCTGGGGCGCGGACGGTGGCCACCGCCAATACCAGGATGATGAGGAGCCCTTCAACGATGTCCTGAGCGCCGCCAGCCACGCCGAGCACCTGCATGGTGGTGACGATCATCACCAGGAAGATCGAACCCAACAGGGTGCCCAAGGCGTTGCTCCGCCCGCCGAGGATCAACGATCCGCCGACCACCACGGCGCCGACGGATTGCAGCAGAAACGGGGTGCCCATCTCCAAAAACGCGCCGCTCACCCTTCCCGACAGCAAGACTCCGCCGAGCCCCGCGAGCACACCGCTGAGCACGTAAGCGACGGTCGTGGTGGTTTCGACCGGCACCCCGGCAAAACGGGCCGCACGCCGGTTTTGGCCGACCGCGGAAAGGTTCCGACCATAGACGCTCGCGTGCAGTAACCACGCGGTCGCCCCGGTGAGCGCGGTCGCCAACAACAGGATGATCGGCACGCCGAAGACGCGCCCGCTGGCGACGTACGCCAGCAACGGGCTCACGGCGTAGGTCTTGAATCCCCGGTTGTAGATCAAGGTCGCCGTGGTCAGGATGTAACCGACCGCAAGCGTCGCGATGATCGGCGGGATGCGCAGCCGGTTGACGATGAGGGCGTTGACCGCGCCGACGACCGCCCCCAAGACGATTACCGCCAACAAGCCGAGCGCCAGGCGCGAGTCTTGCCCGCCGGTCAGGCTGGTGGCGACGAAAGCCGACAAGGTGATGACGCTCGGGATGGAGAGATCCACGGCGCCATCCCCGGTAGTCACGACCAGCATCTGGCCGATTGCCACGACGCAAAGCAACGCCGCCGAGGCCACGATCCCGCTCAGGTTGCCGAGGTTCACTTGGTGCGCGCCAACGCTGAGCAACACCCAGAGAAGGATGTCACCCAGCAAGGCCCAGATCCACGGTTGGTTGAAAAGCCTTTTCATCGGGCGCGCGCCCACACGGTTCGCAACACCACGATGCCGATCAGGAGGAGGCCTTGGACCGCGGCGATGTTGTCGGAACTGAGCCGCAGAAACCCGAGCAGGGTGCCCAACAAGGAAAGGGTGACGGCGGCAAACACGACGCCCACCGGTTCGATCCGTCCCCCGACCAGATCGCAACCGCCCATCACGACCGCCGCCACGCTCAGCAAAGTGTAGGAGCTGGCGGCGTTCACGTCCGAGGCGGTGTTCACCCCGGTGAGGCAAACGCCGGCGGCCAACCCGAAGAGGGCGCTCAGCACGTAGGTGATCACGTGGGCACGCGCCGCGGGCCAGCCGAGTTGGCGCATGGCCGTTTCGTTGTTGCCAAAGCCGCGCTGCACCACCCCAAGGCGCGACCGCGTCAGCCACACCGCTGCCAACGTCGCCAAAAGCATGATCCACATGGGCGGCGGCACGAACGGGATGGGCAGGTTGAAAATGGCGGTAAGCCACTCTGGAGAACTGCCGCCCGGCGCGGGCTGCAAGATGTAGCCGAGCCCGGTCCAGACGAACGCGCTGCCCAACGTGGCCACGATGGCAGGGATTTTACGCACGTGGATGGCCCATCCCAGGGCGGCGTACGCCGCGATTCCGGCCGCCAGGGCGAGGATGCCGAGCGTGGGCCGGTCGACCAACAGCGTGGCGCTCACCACGTTGGCCAATCCCGCGAACGCGCCGATGCCGAGGTTGATCTCGCTCCGCCCCACCACGAACATCTGCCCGAGCGAGACCAGCACCAGGGGCACCGCGGTGCTCAGCAGCAGGCCCAGCCCAAACGGTGAGAGCGCACGCGGGTTGTTCATCCCGATGGCCACCAAGACGACCAGCAGCGCGGCCAAAGGGACCAGCCACCCGGGCAAGGTCGGCAAGCGCCGAGCCTTTGAATCCTCTTTCTTCTGAGATGCGGCGCGCACCTCCGCAGGCCCGAAAAAGGCGGCCCCAAGGTTTTCCCGGGTAGCTTCGCGGCCGGGCATCTCGGTCGCGAGCTTGCCATGTCGGAACACCAGGACCCGCGAACATTCCAAGAACTCCGCGTCTTCCGAAGAGTACCAGACGACCAGTTTGCCCGTGCTGGCGGCGTCCCGCAGCACCCCGTAGAACTCCCGCTTCACCCCGACGTCGACGCCCCGGGTCGGGTCGTTCAAAAGGATGACGTCGGCCCCGTCGATCAAGGCCCGGCTCATCAGCGCCTTTTGTTGGTTGCCGCCGCTCAGCTGCAGGATGGGGCGTTCCAGCGCGGAGGTGGTGAAGCTGAACCGTTCCCGCCACGGCGCCGTCCAGTCCCGTTCTGCCGCGGCCGACACACCTCGCCAGGGGAGGCGTCGCGCGTGCCTTGCCACCGTCATGTTCTGCATCGTGATAAAGAGTGGGAAGACGCCCTCCTTTTGCCGATCGCCAGCCACGTACGCGACCCGCGCGCGCCGGATGACGCCGGCGCGCGGGCGCGGCGCCGCGCGCCGGATCCGGAGCCACCAGGGTTGTTGGCCGCGTCCCTCC
>CAXUNV010000194.1:2919-8402 GCA_964252355.1 uncultured Chthoniobacterales bacterium
TCGACAAACGTATGCCGGGATGCCTTGAGGTAGAAGCCGACGATCTCCCCCCGGAACAGCTTCACCGCCTCAAACCCGGCTGGTTCGCGCCAAGTCCCGGCGACTTCCACCAGCGGCGCCTCGGCGGACCGGTCGGAACGTTCCGCACGTCCTGGCGCGCCGGACGCCGTCCCCGCGGCGGGTTCTCCGCTTGGAGCCTTGGCCGACAAGAGCGTGACCAGTCGCTCGTGACTCGTCTCGGCCCGAGGCCCCGCCCAAACCAGGCGGCCGTCGCGCATCACCAGAAAATCCTCGGCCAGATCGAGGATCTCGCCGAGTTTGTGCCCGATGAAGACGACCGACAAGCCTTCCTGGGCGCGGCGTCGCAGATAAGATAAAAGCTGATGCGCGCGCGTCGCGTCCAGCGACGAGGTTGGCTCATCCAAGATGAGCAACCGCAACTTGGGGTCAGCGGCCGCACGGGCAATCTCGACCATCTGCTGTTGCGCCAAGCTCAAAACGCCCACGTTCGACGTCCCCCGGACGCGGCTGCCCGGAAAGATCGTTTCGAGGCTGCTTTCAACCAGCTGACCGGCTTTGCGCCGCCACCGGCCGGACGGAAATAAGGCGTTCAACTCCAGAAAAAGGTTTTCCGCCGCGTTCAGGTTTGTGCAGACGGAAAGCTCCTGATGCACGACCCGGATGCCGAGATCCTTGGCTTTGCGGACCGAATAGTCGGCCAACGGAATCGGCTGGGCGTCAAACCTCAGGGCGCCTTCGTCGGGCTTGGTGCCGCCGCTGATGAGGCGCGTCAGCGTGCTCTTACCCGCACCGTTGCCGCCGAGCAACGCGGTGATCGCGCCATGCCGGATGGAGAACGAGACGGCGTTGACGGCGACGGTCGGGCCGTAGGCTTTGGTGAGGTTTTCTCCGACAACCAGGGGTTCCATGGAATGACCACCGGGAAGGCCGGTGCCCCTTGCCGATAAAAGGTACCGTAAATGACCTGGGATGGCGCTCCACCTTACAGGCGGCCCGGCGGCACCTCGCATGACTCGCTTTGCCCTACCAAGTCTTGCCTGACCAACCTGTGGCGGTGGTGGCGGTGGTAGTGCCCTCTCCTATTTCGCCGTCAGCAGGTTCTGTTTGACCCAGTCTTCCGTGTATTTCGGGCTCACGATAAAGCCGGGTGGCAGATCTGCGTATTCGGACAGGTTCTCGGCGGTGACTTTGGCCGCCTTCATGCTAAGGCTTTTAGGCACCGTGGCGCCATTCAGGATGTCGAGGGCCAGCCAGAACGCCGCGCCGCCGATGCCCGGTGCCGAATTGATGGAGATGGTTTGGTAACCATCCTTGGCGTGCTGTTCCGACCACCATTTCAGGAAGTTCGAACTGCCGCCGCCCTCGATCACGGGGAGCTTTTTGCCGGCCTGCACGAAAGCCTGCACGATGCCGTAATCATCGCCGCCGCCCTGGGTCAGCACGGCGTCGACCGGGGGCAGGCTGGGCAGGAGGTTACTCACCTCCGATTGGGCCACCGCGGTCGTGGCCTGGCCGTACACCTCCCCCACGATCTTTGCGTTAGGGTAGCGTTTCAGCGTCTCGACTTGCGCCTCGTACATCAGTTGGTCCGGGGCCGAGCCCTTCACCCCGCGCACGATCAGGACGTTTCCTTTGCCCTTGAGCAGCGAGTCGATGATGAACTCCGTCGATTCGCGGTGCATCGCCTTGAAATCGAAGTCGAGCTTGTAACAGCAATCGCTCGTGGCGATGGAATCGAACGCGATCACCTTGATCCCGGCACTGCAGGCCTTTTGAATCACGCCGTTGAGGGCGGTCGGGGATGCCGAGTTGATGCAAATGGCGTCGACCCCCCGCAAGATGAGCCCGTTCATCTGGGAGACCTGCTGGTTGACCGAACTGTCGCCGTTTTCGATCACGTAATCCGCGATGCGGCCGTCTTTCTTCGCGCTGTCGGCGGCTTCCTTGAACGCCTCGACCATCTGGCGGCGCCACGTGTTGCCGTAAAAGGAGTTGGACAGCGCCACCACCCATTTTTTGGAGTTCTGGGCGACGGCGCACGGGAGGCACCCGATTCCAAGCAAGGAAACGGCCGCCCACAACAGGATATGTCTTTTCATGTTAGGTTTCTCACGGGGTGTCGGGACCTGACGTTGCGTGCGCCCAAGACTTCGGGGGGAGCGCGGCGCAGGTTAGGTCCGGACGGTTGGGGGTTGGAGAAACCGCACGCGGAGTGCGCCTTTTATCCTTTCGCGCTTGCGCCGTGTCAATGCCATTTAGTATGGAGACGACCGCGGCGGTCGGATTTCTCTTAATTCCACCCGCGCGCGGCCCCCTCCCCCCGCATGAACGCCTTGGCATCTGCACGAACCCTCCATTTGGAGGCCGGACCGCTCCGGTGCTTCTTCGAGACGGAAACCGGTTTTCTGCGCGCCATCCGCGCGGGCGACGTCGAGGTGGTGCGCGCGATCTATGGCGCCGTGCGCGACCACAATTGGGACACGATCCTACCGGCGATCACCGTGGAGCGCCTCGAGCGGGCGCCCGACCGTTTCCTGCTCCGGTTCACCGCCCGTTGCGACCGCGGCGACGTCCGTTACCGCTGGGTCGGCACGGTCGCGGGGGCAGGCGGCGAACTCTGGTTCGGGTTCGAGGGCGAAGCCGAGTCAGACTTCCGCCGCAACCGAATCGGGTTGTGCGTCCTTCACCCCATCCGGGAGTGCGCCGGCCACCCGGTGCGTCACGCCGGGCCGGACGGCGAGTGGCACGACGCCTCGTTCCCGGCCAGCATCTCACCGCACCAACCCTTTTTCGACTTGCAGGCTTTTGCCTGGGAACCGGTGGAGGGCTTGCGCGCGGGGCTCACCTTTGAGGGTGATCGGTTTGAGATGGAGGACCAGCGGAACTGGACGGACGCATCGTTCAAGACGTACTGCACACCCTTAAGCTTGCCTTTCCCGATGGAGGTGAACGCTGGAGACCGGGTGAGCCAACGCGTCACGTTGCGCGTCGACGGCGCAGGCCAAGAGGCGGCGGCGGCCTCCGCCAAGCCGGAGTTCTTCCCGGACCTGACCTCAGGCTCGGCTGACCCGAAGCCGCTGCCGTCGCTCGGGTTCGTCATGGACCCCGCGGAGGTGCACACGGACGAGGTTCTCGCCCGGTTGGCGGTCCTCCGCCCGGGCCATCTGCGGATCAGCCTCGACTTGGGCAGCGACCGTTGGCCCGTGGCGTGGCGGGAGGCGCGCCGGGTGGCTGAACGCCTCGGTACCGGCCTCCAGGTCACCCTGCTGGCGGCCGCGGACGACAGGCGCGCGCTCGAAAAGTTCCGGGCCGCCGCCCGCGACGCCCACCCGGTCGTCCGGACCGTTTTGGTCTTCGACCGGACGCGGCGCGTCACCACCGCGCCCCTTTTAGAACAGGCCCGGCAGGCGTTGGCTCCCCTCTCGTTGACGGTGGGCACCGACGCCTACTTCGCCGAATTGAACCGGCAGCGACCGCCACGCGGGTGGCCGGCGGCCTACTCGTTCAACCCCCAGGTGCACGCCTTCGACGATCTCAGCGTGATGGAGACCCTGGAAGCGCAACCGGCCACGGCGGAAAGCGCAGAACGGTTCTGCGACGGCCCGTTCCACGTCGGTCCGATTTCCTTACGGCCGCGTTTCAACCCGAACGCGACAGGTCCGGACGCCGGCGCGCCAGGGGAGCTTCCCGCCACGGTCGACCCCCGCCAACGCCGGGCCTTCACCGCGGCGTGGACCGTGGGCACCCTGGCCAACTTTGTCCATCGCGCATCCACCGCCAGTCTCACGTTCTTCGAGACGGTGGGGCCCAAAGGCCTGTTCACCGGCCCGCACCCGCCGCCGCCGGCGTTTGGAGCCGGCGCGCACGAGGTCTTCCCGGTCTACCACGTTTTCAAGGCCCTGGCCGGCGCGAGCGCCGTCTTGGGGACGGGCGTCAGAGCCGGCTCCGCTTGCGTGCACTACGTGGTGGACGGGGGTGAACGCCGGGCGTTGCTCGCCAACCTCTCCCCGGAACCCCAAACCGTGGCGATCGCCTTGCCGGCTGGGGAATCTGTCTGCGCCATGGTAGGCGATACTCCCGATGGCGACGACGGCGAAGGGGCCGCCACCGACCCGCGTCCTGCGCCGGCCCCCGGCGCCCGGCGCCCAGGTGGCCGCGGCCGCAGCGACCTGCTTCTGGCGCCCTATGGTGTGGCCCTGCTCCGCCTCCCATGAAAGCGGCGGCCGCCAAGCGGCTTCGGGAGGTCACCCGCGAGCTGACGTTCGAACCGCACCGGATCCGCCTCGACGGCACCGGGCGCTACGACGAGTACTTAGAGCGCGAGTTCCCGTTTGTCGTGCGGCTGTTCCACTACCGGCACAAGGATTTCACGCCGGGCCTCACCTGGCACGAACGCCTGGAGATTTTCATGCCGTTGGACGCCCCGGCGACCATGCGCATGGGCAACCGAGAGGTCGACCTCACCCCCGGCGAAATCCTGATCGTCGACAACCTCAAGCTGCACATGACCGTCGACCGCCCCGGCCTCAATTGCCGCGTCGTGGTGATCTCTTTCTTTCCGGAATTCGTCTACAGCTTGGGTTCGCCATCGTTCGACTACTTCTTCCTCCTGCCCTTCTACGCGCGCACCGCGGACCGCGCCCACGTGGTGCGTTCCGACGCCGAGTCGCTTGGCGAGATGCACGCCACCATCGCTGAGCTGCTCAGCTGCTACTTTTCCCGGGATGCCTATTATCAAGCGGGGTGCAAAGCCCTCTTCCTGCGCCTGTTGTACCTTTTGGCGCGTCAGTTCCGCGGGGCCGACTACCAACGGTCGGAGATGATCCGCCAACAAGAGCGCGCCGCCAAGCTCACCCCGGTGTTCGACTACATCGCCAAACGCTACGCCGATCCGGTCACGTTGAAGGAAAGTGCAGCCCTGGCCAAGATGAGCCTGCCGCAGTTCGTCAAGCTGTTCAAGAAGGTCGCCGGGATGACGTTCGTCACCTACGTCACGCACGTCCGCCTCTCGCACGCCTTGCGGCTGTTGAAAGAAAGCCCGTTGAGCATCGCCGAAGTGGCCGCCCAGGTCGGGTTTGCCGACCAGAGTTATTTCGACCGGCGCTTCAAGGCCGCGTTCGGCCAAACCCCTTCCGCGTTTCGGCCAAAAAATCGCGGCCCTGTGCAAATCGTCCTAAAAAAAGATCAGGGTCTCCTAGCGGACGGGCGCGCCGAGGCGTTATAAACGACGGCTTCCCCCATGGACCCTTTGCGCGTCGCCGTCCTCGGCTGCGGCTTTTGGAGCCGCTTCCAGATCGCCGCCTGGCGAGAACTGCCGGGTGTTCGCATCATCGGGGTGTGCGATCCGGACGCAGAGAAGGCGCGGCAAACCGCGGACCGGTTCGGCGTGGACCGTTGGCACACCTCCGCCGAAGCGCTCCTCGACGCGGAGCGTCCGGACGTGGTGGACGTCATCACCAGCC
>CAXUNV010000195.1:0-8400 GCA_964252355.1 uncultured Chthoniobacterales bacterium
GTGGTGGGCATGGTAAGCCGGCGCCGGCTCGGCCCTTTGCACGATGCCCTTCGCACGCAATCCCCGTTCGGCTTCTGCAAAGTACTCGCGCACATCCCCCTGCGTGCGGATCCAACGCAGGTAACGCTCGATGCCTTGTTCGACCGTCACCTCGGGCCGGTAGCCAGCGGCGGCGATCACCGTCGTGTCCGAGATCAGGTGCCGCATCTCGCCCGGCCGGAACTCGCCGAGCAAAATCGGCGCGCGACGGATCCCGAGCGCCTCCCCCACGAGTTCGGCCACCCGCGCGATGGACACGGCGCGCCCGCTGCCCACGTTGACGGCCCGCCCGTCCAGGGCCGGAGAGGTCGCGGCCAGCAGGTTCGCCCGCGCGATATCCTCGACGAAGCTGAAGTCGCGGGTTTGTTGCCCGTCCTCATAAATCACCGGCGGCAACCCGTTGAGCAGGCGGGTGCAGAAGATGGCAATCACGCCGGTGTACGGGTTGAACACCGATTGCCGAGGCCCGAACGTGCACGAATAACGGAGGGCGACCGCGGGGATGCCGGTCTGCCGTCCCCAAGCCAAGACGAGCTTTTCCTGGTCAAACTTGGTGATGGCGTAAACGGTCTCGCCGGCCAACGGGGCATCTTCCGGGGTGGGCACCGGGACGAGTTCCTGTCCGCAACGGGGACAGCGGACGCCCCAATCACCGCGGCGCAGCTGTTCCACGGGTCGCAACGGGGGGAAAACGAGCCCGTGTTTCGCGCAACGCCCAGCACCCTCGGGGTAGACCACCTGAGAAGAGGCGACGACGACTTTCCTCACCGGCAGGGAGCGCTCCCGGATGAGTTCCAGCAGTGGGGCGGAGCCGAGGCTGTTGACGGCGACGTATTTCGCGATCTCGGGCATGTAGCCGCCGTAGGCTGCTTGGTGAAAGACGACGTCGACATCGGTGAGGGCGTCTGCCACTTGGCCCGGGTCGGTGATGCTGCCTTGGCGAAACTCGTAGGCTTGCGCGTCCTCCAGGTCGGTCCAGGCGGGGCGACCCGCCCGGTGGGTTTGGGGCTCCAGGTTGTCCAAGGCGCGCACGGTCCAACCCTCGCGCAGGAGCAGGTCGGCGACGTGGGAACCGATCAGGCCGGCGGCCCCGGTGACCAGGGCCCGTCGGCCGCGGCGGGAAGGGTCAAAACTCATGCGTAAGGTTGATAGGACAGAGGCGCGTTTTAAGCGCGCGGGGGAACGCCCGTCAAGAGCACTGAGCAGGCGCGGGTGCGACGGCGCCGGGTAAAAGGCCCGCCTTGGCCCAAGCGGCCACTTGTCCCCGGGTGTGCGGTGCGCAAAAGCCGTGCGCCCGCTCCGGCCAGGTGCCCGCGAACTCGCGCTGCAAGTCACCTAGCGCCTGAGCGTCGTCGACGTCGTGCCAGCAGGGCAACAGGTGCGGACGCAACCCCAACCGACGGATGGCGCGCAACGTGGCCGCGGCCACGCCCCCGGTGCTCCAGGGAATTCCCTGGAAAAACTCGCGGGCGTGGCGCGGCACCCCGAGGGCGTAGTAGCCGCCGTCGTCGGTCGGTCCAAGCACCGCGGTGCACCGGGCCGTGGCGAGGATCTCGAGCAACTCGCCGTAGTAGGCGGCGGGAACGGTTGGACTGTCGGAATCGATGACGGCCACCGCGCGGGCGCCCGCCGCAAAGAGATCTTCCGTCACCCCGGCCAAGCGATCGCCGAAATCGCCGTCGCGCTGCGGCACCAAGATGGTTTTTGGTAACAAAATTTCTGCGAGTGCTTCTTCCGAACCGAGCGGTGCGTAGGCGGCGACCGGCTGCCCAAACGGGTTTCGCCCGGCGACTTCGGCAAGGCACAAGGCCGTGTCTTGGTAGAAGCAGCGGCTCAGCTCCGCGGCTTGCCCAGGCGTGACGGCTGGGGAAAGCCGCGTTTTGGAAAAGCCCGCGCGCGGCGTCTTGATCATGACCGCGAGGGCGCACTTGTCTCGGAGCGCGCGGTGGGCGTGGAGCCCTTCGCGAAGGTTGACGAAAGCGGGGTTGCCAGGCGTTCGGTTCATCTTGAGCGGGCACGTCCTGGTACGGAAGGCGTGGGAAGTGCGGTGAGCGGCCGCGCGGGCGGCTGCGGACGGCGAAGCTCTGATCCCTTGAAGCAGGCCGCGTATTGGTAGGATCCTTCCTGCCAATGGGTGGTCTGTTCCCAGGGGGGAAGGCGCAGTGCCTCGCGGAGGGCGCTTGGGTCGACCGCCTCGATCTCCTCTGAAGCCGGCCAGAGCGCCCGGTCGGCCCGCCGCCATGGGAACGTCGCGACCGCTCGCAACGCGCCCACCGCCAGCGACGTCATGGGTGAGGGCAAAGGTTCCGCCACGAGCAAGACGCCGCCGGGCCGCAGGATCCGGTACGCTTCCGGGGCGACGGCCGCGCGACAGGCCCTCATCATCAGCAGACGCGACGCGATCACCACGTCGGCCCGGTCCGCCGGCCAGCGCAGCTGGCGCACGTCGCCGATGCGGAACCGGCAGTTGCCGACGCGGGCGTGCCGGGCGCGGGCGGTCGCACGACTGATCAGGGCGGCCGATCGGTCGACGCCAACGACGTTGAGCAAAGGGAAGCGGCAGGCCAACCGCAGGGAGTAGTGCCCCGACCCGCACCCGAATTCTATCAGGGTAGCGCCGGTGAGAGGTCTTTCCAAAAGCCCCAACCTCTGAGTGATGCGTTCGGTATCATCGTGGAATAACCGTTCACGACAGAAGGCATACCACCACGCCGCCCGCTCGAACACGCGCGCCGCCGCGTCCGGGCGAAGGTCGCCCGGAACCGCGGCATCCTCTGACGCAACGCCGCGCGCGTTGCCCGCAACCTTCCCTGCCGGTTCCCGTCGAACTCATCTTGTCAGTGCGGCGTGGCTGCGCTGAGGCTGCCTGAGGCCGTGCCGAGACAGTCCGCCGCGATCCTGGGCGAACTAGGAAGATCCCGCGGAGGAATCGGCACGTTTTGGACGGAAGAGAACGCGGGAGCGGAGGGAGCGGGTTTGACGTTTGGCGTGCCACGCCCGGCGTTTGACGTCCACCGCCGGCGTTGCTGGTCTCTCGTCTCTGGTCTCTGGTTTAGCAGGCAGCGGCCCGACGCGACGCGGGTTCCTCCTCCGCCATTTGCCATTTGCCCTGCGCGCAGCGCCCGGGTAGGGCAAGAGGTGTTTTGCCTTACCCGCCGCGGGGCGCGAGCAACGGGAGAGCCGCCCGCGGGACGCCGCCGTACGGCGGTGCAGGCGGGCCACCCCGGCGCACGTTGGGGCCGTCCTGGAACGTTCCCGCTGGGAAGGTTCTTTACCAGCGGGACGCCGGCCGGATGCGCAGCCCTCGCACCCACGGCGCCAACCATAGCAGCAGTAGCAGCAGAACGCCCGCGGCACTGAGCCAACGTCCGAACCTGAGAAAATCTGGTTCGTAGACCAACTCTAACCGACCGCGGGTGCCGGGACCCAACGGCACCGCGGGCGTGAGCCCGCGGTACGCCTCGATCGGCACCCGGCGCCCGTTCAGGTAAGCGTGGTACCCTGGGAACCAGGGCCGACTGAAGAGTAGACGGCCACCGGCCGGCACGCCCGCCGGATCGAGATCGACCACGACGCGACCGCGCCTCTCCGCGACCAGCCTTCCGGGCAGCGGGCGGCGCACGGTCCCGTCGTTCGCGCCTTGCCACCAAGTGACCGGACCGAGTGGCGCGCCCCGTCGGAGGTAGACCGTCCCTTCGGCGTTTTGGAAGACGCCTTGCCAGTCCGTCTCAGGGGGCACGATCCCCAAACGAGGGTCGGCGACGATGCCATCGACGCCCAACCGGGCCAGGAGCCCGTCCGGGCCGGCTTCATCCCGGAGGAGCGCGCGACTTTTCCCGGGGTCGAACTCCCCGTGGATTTCGGCCCCGAGCAACGTGCCAATCCCCGCCGGGCCGACCGGCGAGTAACCGTTGAGGAACCGGAGGCCGGCGTACATCGGCGTGCTGCCGGGACGCAGGACGCGGCCAAAGCCGGGACCGGTTCGATCCGCGGTGTAATGGAAGTAAGCTTCCCGGTAGAGCCCGAGGTAAAGCCGGGCGGGGTCGAGCGGTGCCGGGGCACGCAGACCGTCGTCGATCGCGAAACGGGGCACGCCCGGGTCCGTCGGCAGAATGGCGTAGGTGACGGCAAACAGCGCCAAGGCGACGGCGGGGAGAAGGCGCCGGCCAAGGGAGGGCGCCGTCCACCCCAGCAAGCCCCAAACCGCACCGACGGCGGCGTACGCCGCCGCGAGCGCCGCGTTCGCATCCGGCCTGGGGAACGAAACACCGCTGACCAGCGTCGCGCAGGCCCAGCCCAGCATGGTGAACGCCACCAGGCAAGCGCCGGCGATGGCTGCATTTGAGGGGCGGAAACGACGGGTCGGCGGGTCGGGCGAGCCCGCGTCGGCCGAGCACGCGGCGAGCGCGAAGGCGAGGTGGAACAACGGCAGGAAACGGAAGCTCCAACGGAAAAGGCCGAACGTGGGCAGCAGGCACAAGGCAAGCACGACCGCGGCGGAGAGAAGGTCGACGCGAGCCGCCGGGGCGCGCGGCCGCCAGCCTCGGGCCAGGGCGCCAACCAGCAAGGCGGCCGGCAAGGCTGCGCCCGCCAGTTCGATGGCGGCGCGGCGCTGAGGCAGGGCGGCGAAGTCGGGCCAAGGGGTGGCAAAACTCGGCAGCAAAATCCCGGCGAGGGCGCGCCACGGCACCGTCCAGGCGGTGGTGATCCCGTGCACGCGGTCGGGTCGTGCGGAGCCTTGCACCAGGGTCAGCAACGCCCAGAGCGCCGGGGAGGCGAGCAGGGACGCACAGATCCAGGCAAATGCCAACCCTGCCAACGCCTGCCACCGTTCTGCGGCGCGCAAGTCCGGCAGCGAACGCGCCGTGGCCGCCACCGTGACCAGACCAACCATCAAGACGGTGTAAGGGAATCCGCCGGTCAGCACGAGGTAGAGGCACGCCACGACGGCGAGCCACCGCGCCCGCGTCAGCGGTCGTGCCAGGGCGCGTTCCAACGCCCACCAAAACCAAGGCAACCACGCGAAGGCCGCGAGTGCGCCGAACCAATCGGCCGCGCCCCAGCACACGATCCAACCGTTCAAGGCCGCGGTGCAACCGACGGTGAGGGCGCGCATCGGGCCGTAAGCCCGCCGTTCAGCGAGCAGGTAACTTCCCGCTGCCAACGCCGCCAAATGGATGCCGGAGAGGGCTGCCGCCTGCGCCGGGAAAGGGAGCGGGATCGCCCAGACGCCCGCGACCGCCGCGTTCACGAAGGGGGAGAAGGTCCCGTACTGGTATTCCCCGGCGAGGTTGCCGCAAACCCACGAGCAGGGGCTCAGCAGAGGCCATTCGGCATGCGCCAAAGCGCGCGCGACGTCGGTAAAGACGGGGAGGATGGAAAGCGCAAAGTCGTCGTTCCAAAACGCCTGGTGATCGCGCCAGCAAAGCCAGCCGACGAACGTCGCGACCATGGCGGCGGCCGTGAGCGCGCCGACGCCGGGCGCTGGCCCGCGGCCGCGCCTGGCGACGTCGGCTGCGTTTGGCTTGGGAGGACGGGCCTTCACCCGCAGTGGGTCGAACGGTAGCGCCGCGGGCTGGTGCCCGTCTCCCGTTTGAAATGGCGAGAGAGGTGCGACTGGTCAAAAAAACCAGCCCGGAAGGCGATCTCCCCGACTGCCAAAGTCGTGGAGCAGAGCAGCTCTTTGACCAAGGCCACCCGCCGGGAGACCACAAAGCCGTACGGCGAAGTCTGCCGCCACCGCCGGAAAGCTCGGACGAGTTGGTGCGGGTTCAGGCCGACTTGGGCGGCCATGGCCTCCAAGGTGATCTCCTCGTCCAAATGTGCGTCGACCCAGCGTTGCAGTTCGCGGAATTTTTCCGGCAACGGGTCCCGACCGTTCGCCACTCCCGGGTAAGCCGGCGCGTCGTTCGGTCCGCTCACCGACGCTTCGCCAAAGACGCGCGCGCCCAAGGCGACGATCAAACCTTCCGCGTAGAGCGGCGACCCCGCCGGCAGCCGAAGCACCGCCCGGTGCAGGAGTTCAAGCAATTGCCGGCACTCGGGATCTTGCAAGTGGGGCGTGAACGGCACGGGACGTTCGGCGGTCGTCAAACCAAAGAATTGAAGCAGTTCCGCCGGCTCGAAACGGACCGCGACGTGCGCGTGCGCGTAAGTCTTGCCCCAATGCTCCAAGTAAGCCGGGGTGATCTCCATGTCGCCGGCCGCGTAGACGCTCTCTACCCAACCGCCACACCGGCGCACCCGCAGGACGGAACGTCCGCGCAAGGAGAGCGAAATGCCTGGACGCGAAAAACAGAGCCGGACCTCTGCCGGGGGATCGTGCCGGCAGACCTCCACGGTGGCACCTTTCCAGCGTTTCCAACTCGAGATGGTCACGCAACCAGGCAGCGCGTCCCCTCGGGAGGCGTGATAGCCCGCCGATGGAACCCGGGCACCGTTTGGCATGCGAGAAAGGTTCGGCATGGAATCCAGGAAGGATGCGGCGCTTTTAGGTGCCGCGGCTGGGTGAGGCAGTTGCAGCCTCCCTTATTCCCGGCCCGCGGTGGTTCCGGCCGCCGGCTTCCGGCTTGGCGCCTCAAGCGGCCTGCACGGTGGCCCGCACGCGGTGCAGGCCGGTTGCTCCGTTCGGCACCTGATCGCGGAACTGCTCGATCTGGCGGTTGCCTTCGCCGTCAACGGCGCGGACCAGCAGGGTCGCCTCGCCAGGTTGCGCGGGCGTCCAAACCAACGACCAGAGGCTCCAGGCGATTTTCGTGCCTGGCTGCGTGATGGGCGCCTCCGTCCAGGATTTCCCATCGTCGAAAGAGAGTTCGACCCGGCTGATCCCCCGGTCACCGCTCAGCGCCATGCCGCGCAGTTCGGTGGGCTGGCCAAGCTTGAACGGTTCGGCGAAATGGTCCCCGAAGACCTGGGGCGCGTCGAAGCGGGAGTGGATGGGGACCCGGTCGCCAAACTGACCCCAACCCTGCTCTTTGTAGAAGCCGCAACCGTGGGTGCGGTGCAAGCGGCCATCCTCCTCGTTGAGCAGTTCAAGCCGGGTAAGCCACTTCGGGTTCTTTTCCCCGTAAAGCCCAGGGACGATGAGGCGAATGGGAAAGCCGTGGCCGGGTGGCAACGGTTCACCGTTCATTTCATACGCGACGAGGGTGGTCGGCTCCGTCAGTTTCTCAAAGCGAAAGGTTTCGTAATAGCCGTCCGCGGCATGGAAGAGCACGGTGGTGACGTTCGGTTTGGGTTTGACCTGGGCGAGCAGCGTCGGCACCGAGACGCCTTTCCAAACAGCGTTGGAACAGAGCCCGCTACCCACGCCGTACGAGATGCAAAGCAAGGTCGATTCTTGGGTAACGCTCGGCATGGCTGCCAATTCGGCGAACGACCAACTGCGTGGGTTCTCCACTTGGCCGATGATGTCCAACCGCCAAGCGTCGCGGTTCACCTTCGGGTCGACGAGGTTTTTGGAAACCTGGTAGAACTTGTCCTGCGGACGGATCGGCGTGATCCGCTGCACCTGCGGCCCGCCGTACTGGCGGCCGTCGTAGCTGAAGGTGCCCAATTCGTAAAGCCGGCGGAGCACGCCGTTCAAGAGCACCGCCAGCCCGGCACCCGTGCCAAGGGCCACAAAGCGCCGACGCGTCGTGGCGAGCGGGAGCCGGGGCGCCGCTCCGGGTGCGCCCGGCGCCGTGACCGAAGCGGGCTTGGGCGCGAGCAGAGCGTAAAAGCCGGCGATGGCGGCGCCGCACACCCCGAATGAAATGAGCATCGCAAGCCCGGCGACCCACCGCGCCAAGGCCGGCGGCAAGCCGGCGTAGTTGGTCAAGAGCTGGGGCCAGAGTAGGATGACAAAGAGAAGCGTGGCGGCCACCACGCCCGGCAGGAGCAATCGCCAGCCGGCCCCGGGGCGACGCCCCGCGCGTTCTACCCACCACGCGTAGACCATCCCACCAAATCCGGCGACGATGAGTTGGCCTGCCAGCGCACCGTAGACGCCCTGAAGCTTCAGCGGCGTGTAACCTCCGGCTTTCACCAAGGAGCCGATGAAGAACTTCACCGTCAGCTTGGGAAAGAGGCGGTCAAAGATCATTTCGGTCGGCGTCGGCCAGCCGAAGAAGAGGCGCAACGCGGCCATCGTGAGGAGCATCGCCACCCCCGCGAGCAGGCCGGCCAACAAGCCGAGGAGGAGGGTTCGTAAGAGGGCAGGACGGTGCTTAGCTTCCACAAGGGTCATAGAGGCGTGCACCGCCGGCATATTCCCGGCGCGCCGCGCGGGTTGCCGATCGGCGCCCCGAAGGTGCGTAGGGGAGCGCCGGCGTCCCGCCCGTCACCGGGAGTGTGGCCGTGGTCCCCAGATCCCGCCTTACC
>CAXUNV010000196.1:0-6454 GCA_964252355.1 uncultured Chthoniobacterales bacterium
CCGGGCGCATACCGCGGCGCGCGATCCATGCGCCCGCCGCGGCGGAAAGCGCCGCCAGAGCCGCTAGCGCCACCACGAGTTCAGTGCGGAAGCCGACCAGGATCCGGTCCTGACCGGTCACGTCGAGTCCCAATTCATAGGTGTAGTCCCCACCGTCTGCGGCGCGGGCGCGGGCGGCCGTGAGCAGCAGGGACCGCTCGCCGCGTCGGGTCAACCGGGTCGCGCCCAGCGGCACCTCTGCAGGTGCCGGTGGCGGGAAGCCAGCCGGCCCAGGCAGGTAATCGTCAGCGCCGTCCGACGCCAACTTCACCGCGCCGTCTGGCGCCCACAGGCGGGCGTAGTAGGGGGTGTTGCGACGGGCGGAACTCTCCCATTGGACCTCCTCCTGCAGGGCAGCGTCGTTCCGTGGGCGTTCCCTCAGGATTTCCCGCAGCACGGCCACCTTGTCGGCCAGGAGACGTCGGGCTTCGGCCTCGAGCATCTCCCGCAGCCCAAGCTGGAGAAAGGCGCCGACGACCCCGAAGAGAAGGCACGACGAAAGGCAGTAGAGGCCCGCGAGCCGCGCGACCACCGACCACGACCGCCGGGGCCCATGCCCGCCGGGGTTGCGTTCTGCGGCCCCCGGCGTCTCAGCGGCGGGGCCGGGGCGGTCAACGGGCGGGGGGGGCATAGCCGACGCCGTAAACCGAATGGACCAGCGCCCGCGCGAACGGCGCGTCGACCTTGCGCCGCAGGCGCTTCACCGCCACGTCGACCACGTTCGATTCGCCGTGCGCATCTTCGCCCCAGACGTGCTGGGCGATCTGTTGGCGGCCGAGCACCTCGCCCGGGTAACGGGCCAACAGCACCAACAACGCAAACTCCTTCGGCGTCAGGTCGATCTCGGTCCCGTCCCGTTTCACCCGCCGGTTCAGCAGGTCGATCTCAAGGTCGCCCACGCGCAACGCGGGCGCGGGCCGGTCGGTCCCACGGCGCTGCACGGAGCGGACTCGGGCCAGCAACTCCGCCAACGCAAAAGGCTTGACGAGGTAGTCGTCCGCGCCAAGGTCGAGGCCGCGGACCCGTTCGCCGATGGCGTCCCGCGCGGTGAGGAAGAGAACCGGGGTCTGCCGGCCGGCGCCACGCAGGGAGGCCAGCACCGACCAACCGTCGCGCCTCGGCAGCATGACGTCGAGCAGGATGAGCGCGTAATCGCCGGCCAGCGCCTTCTCCAAACCCGTTTGGCCGTCGGCCGCGGCGTCGACGCTCCACCCCTGCTCCTGCAGGGCGTCCCGGATGAACGCGACGGTTTTCTTTTCGTCTTCGACGATCAGGGCGTGCATAGGTGATGGAGGGTGCGGCGGAGCCGAAGCGGTCGCCCCGCCTCTTGATGCCGTAGCGCAGGCCGGGCATTAGGTCCCGCCTGCGATTGTGGCAAATTCGTCACCGTTCAGGCGCGGCATCTTGCCACGTACAAGCCGCGGCGGAACCGTTCGCACTCCTCGCGTCGCGCCTCAAAGCCCACGGACCGCAACAACCTGGTCAAGTGTTCCCGGGTCAACAGGCGAAGCCGGTGCGACTCGGTCAAGTGTTGCACCTCGGTTCCGTCGGCCAGGAGGTAGTGGAAATCCGTCAAGGCGACGTCCCCTTCCAGACCGGCCACCGTGATCCGGCACCCTTGCCTGCTGCCTCCGTCGAAGCTTCGCATGGTCACATTGCCGGTTTTCCAGTCTTTCGGTTCAAACCACGGCTCCAGCAGGAGCACCCCACCGGGGTGCAAGTGCGCGGCCATGTTCCCCAAAGCCGCGCGGATGGAATCGTCATCAAGCAAGTAGCCGATCGAGCTGAACAGGCAGGTCACCACGTCGAAGCGGCGATCTAAACGGAAGTGGCGCATGTCGCCGAGGACGAACGTGGCCTCTGGAACTTTCTGCCGGGCGATCTCCAGAAAAGGCGGTTCGTGGTCGAGGCCCACCCGCTCAAACCCGGTGAACCGCAGGAGGTGTTCGCCCGTGCCGCACGCGACGTCGAGCAAGGATTTCGCCTGCGGCGCTTCGTTGGCCAGGATTTCACGCAGGCGCGCGGTCTCCCCTGCGTAGTCCTTCCAGCCGTAGATGAGGTCGTAGAAGGCTGCGGAACGGGTGAACCGGCTGGACGCCTCCGCCATCGTGCCGCGCCCTAACCCGACGGCACGTAGGCCGCGAGCATGAGGTACACCACCACGCCCGTGACCGAAACGTACAGCCAGACCGGGAACGTGTAACGCGCGATGCGGCGGTGGGCGGAAAAACGCCCGCTCAACGAGAAGAAGAAGGTGATGAGCACCATTGGCAAGGCCACGACGGAGAGCAGGACGTGGCTCGCCAGCAGCAAGAGGTAAACCGTCCGCACGGGCCCGGCGTCGGCGGGAAAGCGCGTGTCGCCGTGCAGCGCGTGGTGGAGGACGTAGCTGAAAAGGAACAACGTCGAGAAGACGAACGCGGTCATCATGGAGCGCTGGTGCGCCACCACGCGGCGGCGCATGATGAAAGAGAACCCGCAGCAGAGAGCCACGGCACTCAACCCGTTGAACAGCGCGTTAAGCGCGGGCAGGAACGTGAGGCGGTGCGCGAATTCTGGCGGCGCCTGCCGCCCATAGAGCAGCCAAAGGAGGGCGCCGGTGGCGGCGGCGCTGACGGCCAGAATGCCGCCCAACGCCCCGCGCGCCTCGGGCAGATCAGGCTGGTGGTGGGTTTGAGCGGGCGTCGGTGGTTCCATCGTGCGCCGTCAATAAACCGGCGGGGTGCAAGGAGCGCAAGGTCACGCCTGGGGCAAACCGCGGGCGGCGGCCGCTGGGAGACGCCCAGTTTCTAACCGTTGCTGTTAAATACCATAATAATTATGATTATAATAGAGCAGCGGATTTCAGATGATTCTCCCCACAAGTCACGCCATCTGGTCAAGCAGCTTATGCACAGAACCTT
Source organism: uncultured Chthoniobacterales bacterium (assembly GCA_964252355.1). Taxonomy (GTDB): domain Bacteria; phylum Verrucomicrobiota; class Verrucomicrobiia; order Chthoniobacterales; family JAFAMB01; genus CAXUNV01. The sequence continues at coordinate 2,943 of CAXUNV010000196.1, forward strand.
CCTTACCTCGCTTGCCGTCGTCACCACCTTGGCCACCCATGCCGTGGCGGTCAGCCTGCCCAGCAACCCGCCACGCCTGTCAGTGAGCCTCCCCAGCAACCCGCCGCGGGTCGCCGTGAGCCTGCCGAGCAACCCTCCCCGGTTGGCGGTGAGCCTCCCCAGCAATCCCCCGCGCATTGCCGTCAGCTTGCCGAGCAACCCGCCGCGCGTGGCCTGAGGTCACGTCGGCGCGCCGCCCCCCGAGACTCCAACGGCGCCGGCGCGGGCCGGCCAGCCGTCACTCGTCGAGCGAGCTGGAATGGCTGACGGTCACCCGCCAAAGGCCGTCCACCCGTTTCAGGTCGCAGGTGTCAACGCCGGTCACGATGTGGCGGGAGCTCTTGAACGTCACCGTCCAGCGCTCCAAAATGATGGCGCTGTCCGCATCCAGCATGCGGACTTGCGCCCGGTCGAGGGTGGCGTGACCCATCGCGTCAGGGTTGTCAAACCCGCGCACGTAACGCTCATGCACCGCTTGCCACCCGTAGAGCACCAAACCATCTTCGACCCAGACCAGGGCCGGCGAGTGCCAAAGGGTGGCGAGATAACTTTCGAGGTTATGGGCGTTCCAAGATTCGATCATTCTGGTCATGGCCGCGTACACTTCTTGGGCCGCGATCTGGTGGGGTGTCCCGGCGTTGGGCGCCGGGCTGATCGAATCAAAATCCCAGACGTCGGTCGAAGCGTAGGGGCGGTCGCCTGGGGAGGTTTCCTCGGCTCGTGCCGCTCCGGCCAGTGCGGTCAGCGTCAGCGCGACCACGGCGAAAACCGAACAGACCTTCGTGCACATCGATTCCCCATACAACGACCGCGGGAACCAGCCGTTTTAGGACGGGCCAGCCGGTTTACGCGTGTGCCGGCACTGCGCGCGGGCCAAGAGGCAAGGGCGAAGGTCACATAAAAAAGGGCGGAGCCAGCCAATGCCAGGCGGGAGCGATCCCGAGACGTTCGCCTTGGGCGTTGAGGGGAGCGCGGCGGAGCTGCCCCAAGACGGCTCTTCCCTTTTGACGGCGCGTTACTTTCCTGCGCGTCGCAGCGCCAAGCGGCAGATGCGTTCGCAGAGTTCGGGAAACGGAATCCCGACCGCGGCGGCGGATTGCGGGAGGAGGCTTGTGGCGGTCAATCCCGGAAGCGAGTTGACCTCCAGGCACCAGTGAACACCGTCGGGACTTAAGCGGAAGTCGGCCCGGCTGTAATCGCCGAGTTTTAGGGCGTGGTGGGCCGCGAGTGCGTCGCGTTGGAGCGCGGCGGTGAGCGAGGCGGACAAGTCCGCCGGAAAAACCTCTTTGGCGCCGCCTGCCTGGTACTTCGCTTCGTAGTCGAAAATGCCGCCCTTCGGAAAAATTTCGCCGACGGCCAGCGCTTCGCCATCCAAGACGCCGACGGTGAGTTCCCGTCCCGGGATAAAACGTTCAAACATCACTTCCCGATCGGCGGCGAGCGCTTTGGCCACCGCGGGCGCCAACTCCTCTTCCCGGCGCACGAGGGTCAATCCAACGGTCGAGCCTTGCCGGTTGGGCTTGACGACCAACGGCAGCCCAAGTTGGGCGATGGCTTCGCGCCCAGCGAAGGGGTGCATGCGCCACTCCGGGGTGCGAATCCCGGCACTGGCAAAGAGGCGCTTGGCCAAGTCCTTGTCCATGGCCGCCGCGCTGCCGACGTGCCCTGAGCCCGTGTAAGTCAACCCGGCGGCGTCCAAGACCGCCTGCAAGGTGCCGTCCTCCCCCGTCCCGCCGTGCAAGGCCAGAAAGATGACGTCCGCATCGGCAAAAAGGCTTGGTTGGATGAGGGAACCGGTTTTGCGCCGGACCAAGGCCAGCTCGCGTTCGCTGGGCGCCTCTGGCTTTACGCCCGCCTCAAGCAAGGCGGCAAGTTGCGCGTCATCCAACCTGCCGTGGAAGCTGTCGACGGCAGCGACGCTGTGCCCCCGCGCGAGCAACGCCCGTACCACTTGCACCCCGCTCGCGAGCGACACGTCGCGTTCCGAACTGCTCCCGCCCATGAGTACGGCAATCTTCATGCCGGCAGGCTAACGGCGCCCGGCGCACGCCGTAAACCGCAAAGCGCCAACCGCCCACGAGAACCGGAACAAAACCGCCCCACCCCATGGCTGCCGATGGGACGGCTGGGGCGATCGCTACCATCCTTCCTTCGCTTCGGTTTCCTCGACCTTCAGCACCCGCCGGTACCAACCGCGGGCCACGTGGACCAGGCGAGCGTCGAAGTCGCGCTCGAGGTGGTGAACCCGGTGGTGCGCGACGTCGCAGCCGCAACCAAAAAGCGTGTCTTGGAGAGCCGCCGACTCGTCCGCGACCTCCCCACGATCGTCGTGGCCGATCAGGAGAAGCACGGGATAACCCGGTAAGGCGGGCAGCGGCTTGGGTCGGAAAGGAAGGTGGGGTCGCACGAGCACCGCCCCACCGACGGTTTCTGGATGCGCGAGAAGGAGTGCCGTCCCCAGCGTCGCGCCTTCCCCGACGCCCAGAACGACCGTTTCCTGCGGGTCGATCTCGTACCGTGCGGCCGCCCAAGCCAAGCAGGCGGCCACGCGTCCGGCGGCATCCCGCACGACCTCTTCCGCCGACGTCTGACCGTCATCCCGTCCCGGTCCGAGAAAACTATAGCCGTGGCTGCTCGGGTAAAACCCGCGCAACGCCAGGACATTGGCGTGGCCATGGTCGGCCAGACCCTCGGCCACTGACAACAAGGCGTTCTCGTCACCGCCCACGTCGTGCAGCAGCAGGAGCGCAGGTTCAGGGCCCGGGTGGGCCTGCGTGGCTGGCGCGAAGAAGTGCGCGTGCCCCCCTTCGGTGTAGAGATCGCCGTTCATCGCCTGCGAAAATACGGGCGGTGCGTGGCGGGGCAATCGTCCGAATGGCGGACCATCTGCCCCCTCGCCAGGTTAGCCCAACCGGCCGGTCACCCGCGCGTTTGCCGGGGGACGGCTTCGCGCGTCTAGTCTCCGGCATGTCCGTCACGTACCCCGGTCAGTGGCGCCGAGGCGCCTTCCTGTGCGCCCTCGCGGTCTTGGGCGCCGTTCCGTCACTCCTGAGTCAGCCGCAGCCTGCGGCGCAGGCCGAGAAACGACCCGTGCAAGACCAGTACCCGGGGGAACAGTTGAGCGATGATTACCGTTGGATGGAAAGCCCGTCCGACCCCGCCGTGAAAGCGTGGACCGACGCGCAAAACGCTCGGACCAGGGCGTACTTCGAAGGGTTGCCAGTGCGCGACCGCCTGGTGGAGCAGTTCCGGCGCGAGCAGTTGGGCAAGACGGTCAGCTACCATGGCCTGCAGATCGTCGGACCGTACGGCTACGCGGCGCGATCCGAACCGCCCCGGCCGCAGCCGACGATCGTGCGTCGCCGCTTGGCGGACGCCGACGGTGCCGAAGAAACGGTGTTCGACCCGGGTGCCTTCGATCCTTCCGGCCACACCTCCTTCGACTGGTACGTGCCGTCTCCAGACGGTTCGTG
>CAXUNV010000196.1:6492-8287 GCA_964252355.1 uncultured Chthoniobacterales bacterium
CTCCCTTTCCAAAACCGGCCGCGAGGCGGGAGAGCTCTACCTGCTGGACGCGGCGACGGGTGCCCCGCGCGACGTCGCCATCCCCGGCGTGCAGTTCGGCACCGCCGGCGGCAGCGCGGCGTGGGATGCGGACGACCGCGGCGTCTACTACACCCGTTACCCGCGGCCGGGCGAACGTGACGAGGCGGACCTCCCGTTCTACCAACAAGTCTACCATCACCGCTTGGGCACCCCTGCGGCTGAGGACACGTACGAGATCGGCAAGGATTTTCCGAGGATCGCCGAGATCCACCTGGACCGCTCGCCCAATGGCCGCTGGATCTTGGCGAGCGTCGCCAACGGCGACGGCGGCCAGTTCGCCCACTACCTCCGCGACCGGGCCGGGAACTGGCGGCAGGTGACCGCCTTCGACGACGGCGTGAAGGAGGCGACCTTCGGCGGGGACGACCGGCTGTACTTGCTCTCGGTCAAACGAGCGCCACACGGGGAGGTGCTGGCGGTGGATCTCGCGGACCCGATCTCGGAGGCCGGTTTTGCGCCGCATCCGTTCGTGCCGGGATCGTCCGACTCCGCCATCGAGGGCATCGCCGCGACGGCCGACGCGCTCTTGGTTAACGACGTCGTGGGCGGCCCCACCCGCGTGCGGGTGTTCGACCGAGAGGGGCGGCCGAAAGGGTTCGGCACGGTCGCCACCCCGCCCTTGGCCGCCGTCACGACCATGGCGTCCGACGGCGTCGGGCAGGTGGTGCTAGGGGTCTCCAGCTACACGGAGCCGCCGCAACAACTCCTGCTAGACACCACCGACTTGGCGCTACGCCCGACGGCGTTCCAAACCGAGTCTGGGGTGAGCTTTGCCGACGTCGAGGAGCGCCGCGGCTTCGCCACCAGCGCGGACGGGACCAACGTGCCGGTGTCAGTGCTGGCGCCCAAAGGCGTCCAGCTGGACGGCGCGCGACCGGCGATCCTTTATGGGTACGGCGGTTACGGCGTGAACATGTCGCCGAAATTTGATCCGTTCCTGCGGGGTTGGTTCGACTTGGGCGGCGTCTACGCCGTCGCCAGCATCCGCGGCGGCGCGGAGTACGGCGAACCGTGGCACCAAGCCGGGATGCTGGAACGTAAACAAAACACCCTGGACGATTTTGCGGCGGCGGCGCGTTGGTTGGTCGACGAGAAATACACCGACGCCGGTCATCTGGGGGTTTGGGGAGGCAGCAATGGCGGCATCACCGTCGGCGGGTTCGTGACGCAACACCCGGACGGGGCGCGTGCGGCCGTGATCCAAGTGGGGGTGCTCGACGTGATTCGGTCGGAGACCGAACCCAACGGCGAGTTCAACGCCACGGAGTACGGCACCGTGAAGAACCCAGCCCAGTACCGCGCCATCCGCGCTTATTCGCCGTACCAAAACGTGCGCGACGGCGTCCGCTATCCAGCCTTCCTTTTCACCGCGGGCGAGAACGATCACCGGGTGGCGTCCTGGCACGCCAAGAAGATGGTGGCACGTCTGCAAGCGGCCACCGCGTCCGGGTACCCCATCCTGCTGGAGACGAGCGCGACGGCCGGGCACGGCTACGGCACGGCCTACGACGAACGGTTGCGGCAGGAAGCCGACATCTACGCGTTTTTCGACGACCAGCTGAAAGGCGGCGGCAAAGACGAAGGGGCGGACGTGAAGAGGTAGGGGCGGGGGCAACGGTCCTTTGTCCCTGGTCCCTCGTTTCGGGTTTTTGGTTGGATCGGCAGGTAGGGGAGGCGAGTTTTACGACCCGCCTGTACCGGTGCGGGCAGGGAG
>CAXUNV010000197.1:0-8243 GCA_964252355.1 uncultured Chthoniobacterales bacterium
CATGCATTCATGATGATTGCGGGGGTGATTGAAATCGTCACTGGCGTCGGCGTCTTCTTCAAACCGCGCCTTTTTGGCTACGTGGTTTCGGCATGGCTGGTGTGCATCATCCTCAATTTAGCGCTCTCCGGCGCTTACCTCGATGTTGCGTTGCGGGACTTGGGGCTGGCGCTTGGTGCCTTCGCCCTCGCTAAACTCAGCGAACGCTTCGAACCGGGGCCCCGCGCCTAAACCCGAAGCGCAAGGCGGTTGACGGCGAGGCTACTCCTGCCCGGCGCGGCGGTCCGGCCCGGCCGCCGTCCTGGACCAGCAAATGGACCCGGGCTTGCGCGGGTGGGCAGTGGATTTGTTAAAGAAAACGTCGCCCGTCAAGATACCGCTTGAACTTGAGAAGTCGTTGCGCGCGGGCACTGCGAGGCTGCCGGAAGGGCCCTGGAATGTCGGGCCTTACTGACCCGAGCAAAATTCGGACCCGCCGTCGTGGACGGTCGGGCGGGCCGTGGGCCTGCGGCTGCGGCCATTCGCGCGGTGAGGGGCTTTGGCGTCCGCCGGAGGTGTGTTGTGAAGAATAAAGGGGTGCGGATGATGCATCAAAGTTGTGTCCGCAGTTAATTCCCCGTTCGCCTGGGTCCGGGACCACGCCGACCCGATCCTGACCAACGTCGGTTCTAATTTCATCTCGAACGCCGCTTGGGCGGGGTTCAATCGCTGTGGTCCTTTCTTGTCGAAAGCACCCGTCGCGCTTTGGAGCGCGGTCGTCCGCATCTTCCGCAAGCCCGAGCCAAACACGCCGGCTCTCACCCTCAACTTATCAGGAGGATGTCTGAACACCTTCCAGCCCCGAAAGCGATGGGTGGCGATGTGCCCGTTCTTCGGCTAGCCTCGCCGCAACGCACCTTCGCCCCATGATCGACACCATCGAAATCGCCAAAGGGCTCCGGGAGGCCGGGATCGGCGAAGCGGCCGCGGACGCCATCGCCCAAAGCATCCTGAAGGCGCACGCCGAGGACCCGCCGGTGACGCGGCTTCACGTCGACAAGCGGCTGGCCGAGACGGACGCGAAGATCGAGTGGCTGCGGGCGGAGCTGTATCGGGTGGTCGGCGCGCAGACGCTCACGCTGGTCGTCTGCATCTTGGGCGGCGTGTACTGGATCGTGAGCCACGTCCACACGCCGTGAGGGCGGGGACGTGCCGGATGTTCCCGGACGTTGCCCTAGTTTTCGCCTTAGTTTCGACCTTTCCCGGTCCCGACCGTGCGCAAATGCCTGCGGATCGACGACGAAAAGGGGCAGTGGCTAGGGGCGGAATCGAACCGCCGACACGAGGATTTTCAGTCCTCTGCTCTACCGACTGAGCTACCTAGCCGACGCCGACCGGCGGGCAAATGCTCCCGGGGGGCAAAGGTCCCAAATATTCCCAACGGACCGGCCGGCGCAAGCGGTTTCCGCAACCTTTCACGCGCGGTCCGGCCCGCCGCTCATCTCTCGGCCTAGCGAAGCCGAACCGCGCACGCCTGTCCTGCGCGAAACTCCTGTCATCACAATTTCGCGATTCATTTATGACTTTTAATTATAGTAACTTCTTTGTTGTGCGGAAAATCGTTTCCGTTATCGTTCGCGGGTTATCGCCCGAGGGACGGGTCAGGGAATTCGCAACACACAGGGAGGTGCTTTTTGACGGCACAGACAACTTTGCCCATCGCGGGACGGCGGCTGGTTCCAAAGGGAAACGAAGGCCTCCGAATCCCGTCTTCAGCTCTGCCGGCGTCCCGAACGCGGCTGAGCCAACCGCTCACGCGACGGGAACCGCGTGCGACGCGTCTGGCCGTTGCGGGATCGTCATCTGCTGATCGCGCACAGACGCACCGCGCTCTTCTGCGCAAACCAGCCCGGGCGCGGCGCTAGCCACGCCGACGAGGGCGGACGTCATCCGCCTCGCTGCCACCTTTTCATCAACCAATTTGCTCTGCCACGTCAGCTGTACGGAACAACCTAATGGAAACCAGCACGATCACCATCGCGACGGAAAAGCCGCCCCGCAAAGACGTCCTAACGTCACCGGCTCGCGCGGGGAAAATCCATCTGGACTACCTTGACGGCTTGCGTGGCTTGGCGGCGCTCTTCGTGGTGGCTCACCACATTCGGCACACCTACACAAAAGTACCGTTGTCGGGCATCGCCGGATTTTGCAGCAACTGGCTGCTTCATGGGCATCTCTCGGTTGACCTGTTCATCGTTCTGTCCGGTTTCTGCCTGATGTTGCCGGTTGTGCGTTCGCGGACCCTACGGGGCGGCTGGCGCACCTTTTACCAAAGGCGGGCTTGGCGCATCCTGCCCCCGCTCTACGCGGCCATTGTCCTGGCGATTTTGTGGACCCTCTTCCGCCACGCCACCGTCGAGCCTTCCGCCATCCTGGCGAACTTCCTGCTCGTGCAGGATCTCTGGACAAGTCAGAACACGGTGGACGGGCCACTCTGGAGCGTGGCCGTCGAATGGAAAATTTACTTCCTTTTCCCCGTGCTGGTCTGGATCTGGTTACGCTCCGGTCCCGCCGTCGTGCTGCTAACTGCGGGCGCGCTGAGCGTCTTCGCCACTGGAGCCGTGCGGCTAATGCCTTTTGTGGAAGACAGGACCCACGCCTGCCCGTGGTACATTTTTCTGTTTGCCATGGGGGCGATGGCCGCGCACTTGGCTACGGATCCCGCGACGTTTAGATCCCTCCGCGTGGCCCGTCGGACACTCCTGGGTGCGGCCATTGTGCTGGCGGTGATGCTGCACTCATGGCCGATCACCGCGGCCGGGGAGAGGCAGTTCTACAATCCGCACCTCCCTGCGATCGACACGGCCGCCGGCTTGGTTGGCGCGCTGGCCTTGGCCCTGCTCGGTCGGGCGGCGTTGGCAAATAGACCTTCCCGGGCGCTCGCGGGGCTCTCATGGAAGCCGTTGGTCTTTGTGGGAACGATGGCGTACAGCCTCTACCTTATCCACATCCTTTTCATCTACTTCGTCAAAGCCAAGTTGGTCGCGCACTGGCCGTTTCTCCCGCCGCTTCTGGTGATCGCCATCGACATGGCCGTGACGGTGGGCGTTGCCTACCTTTTCCACCTCGCGTTCGAGCGGCCGTTCATGTCCAGTCGGGCGCCAAGGACGGAGCGTCAAGCCGCCGCGGTCGCGGCCGTGAACCCGGCGCCCTGAGAAGGGCGCAGGCGTGGCGGGTGGACGGGTGCACTCAGGCCGGCTGGTGTGACCGCCGGCTCTGGAAGAATTGACGCACGTCTTCCTCTGCGACGCCGCCGTAGCTTTTCACGCTGTGGATGATGGCGTGGCCACGCTCGGCAAGCACTTCCGGCCTGGCCGCCAAGCCTTTCCACCGGATGGAAAAGGGTTCGCCGACCCCGCTCAGGTCTTGCGGCTCCAAACCGCCGGCGTACGCGCAAATGGTCAAGATAAGATCCTCCACCAGATGCGTGCGAAGCCAAGCCCTGGGCCGGTCCAACAACCCGGCTTCGCGGAGCGCCAACGCACAGCGGGCGGAGATCGCGTAAGCCCCGCCGTAAGCGTGCTCACCGAAACGGAAACCATGCACCATCGCCCGCCGCAAAGTGTCGCGAACGATTCTCCAATCCGGCAGGAACGCGGCTTGGATCGCGAACCCACCCGCTGCCGTGCGTCGCCAGACGGCCACTTGCCGCATTAATTTTTCCGCATTGGCGGCCATGCTGCCAACGTCGTACCGCTGGTCTGCAAGAGTCTTTGAGCGCGCGAGGGATCCGAACAGGCCCGCGTCCGGCCTTTCGGCGAAAGCGGCCGCGAGCCGCGCCGAGAAGGGCGCGATGACCAGCGCGTCCGCGTCAAGCTTTAGGTAAAAGAGCGGGTTTTCGGCCGCGCCGTCGTCCATCGCTTCGCGGATGGCGGCGAGTACCCCGACGGCGTTGCCAGCGGCCCAGCCGTGACCGCGTCCGCGTCGCGGGTGGGGGAGCACCGTCAGACGAGCTTGTTGACGCTCCGGAAACCGGCTCCGCAGGTCGCGAGGGACGGGAGAGTCGTCGACCACGTAGAGCCGGAAGCGGTCCGCCTCGTAGAACTGGAGCGCATCGACTGTGTCCATCGCGCGAGCGATGTCACGCTCGTCCGGTCCTAACGGCATGATGGCGACAAAACGTACCCTTGATTCCGACTTTGAGACGATCCCTTCCAAAACATCCCCTTTCCGCCTCCACGCGTCCGGACCACCCGACGCGAATGCGACAAGTCGCGTGGCCTTTACGCCCGCTCGACGCCCACGTACTCGATCTCGCCGGCTTCGCACTCCACCATCACCTGCATGGGGCGGCAGCAAACCTGACAGTCCTCCACGGCGGAATAGCTGCCTGCCGAAGTGTCGATCAGGGTGGTGAAAGCCCCACCGCAGTAAGGACACGAAAGCTCCACCGGCTGCTGCAGGTCCATGCTCGCGCGACCCTAATTTCCTGGTTCGGACCGGGTTGGCGTGCTTGTCAAAGTTTCCGGATTTTCGGGGCGGCGTGCGCGGGGTTCACGGTCTTTCGCCCCGCCGGAACTTGGCACAGTGACGAACGGCCCGCCAGCTAAAGGCGCGCTTCGTGTGAACGCCACGTCGGGTAGCTCGCTCGGTTTACCTTCCAAGGGAAAATCTTTGCGCAACGGGTAGAAAGGATACCCGTCCCACATCAGGATGCGGCGCAAATCCGGATGGTTGGCAAACCGGATACCCATCATGTCGAAAATCTCCCGTTCGTGCCAATCTGCCGTCGGCCAAACGCCGGAAACCGTGGGCACCTCCAAGTCGTCCTCAGACACGCTCGTCCTCAAGCGCAGGTGAGTGTGATCCCGTAGTGAAAGCAGTTCGTAAACGACTTCGAAACGCGGTTCGTCCCCGAAGTGGTCCACGCTTGCGATGTCGAGCAGGAAGTCAAAGCCCAAGACCTCTTTGCCATAGCGGCAGACCGCCTCGATCTGCTCGCGCCCAACCGCCAAGGTAACTTCGCCGCGGAAGTCGGTCCGGTTGAGCACCTCGAATCGGCTGGCCAACGCCTCAGCCGCGTCCGCCACGCTCACGCGAACACCTCAAGCAGTTCGCGCTTTTGGTCACCAATCGCCCGTTCGGTCCCGATCTTATTTTGCAGCTTCATGAGCCCTTCCAGTAACGCCTCCGGCCGGGGCGGGCAGCCACTGATGTAAACGTCGACGGGCAGCAATTGGTCGATGCCCTGCAGGACGGCGTAGGAGCGGTACATGCCGCCTGACGAGGCGCACGCCCCCATGGCGATGACCCACTTTGGTTCGGGCATCTGGTCGTAGATGCGCTTGACGGCCAGCGCCATCTTGTAAGTGACCGTTCCCGCCACGATCATCACGTCGGATTGCCGGGGTGAAAACCGCATCACTTCCGCGCCGAAACGCGAGATGTCGAACCGCGCGGAGGCGGCCGCCATCAGTTCGATCGCGCAGCAGGCCAAACCCATCGGCATCGGCCATAAGGAATTGGCGCGCATCCAGTTCACGCAAGCGTCCAAACGCGAGAAAATGACGTTCCCCTCGACCTTGGAATCGTAGGCGGTGGGAGCAACTAATGCCATGGGAGCAACTTATGGACGCGGGTCGGGTAGACAAGTGAAATGTGGGGGGCCGTTGCGGGTTGCGCGTTCCGGGTTCCGAGGGAGCAGGCAGGCCGCCCGCCCACCTTCCCGCGGAAGCGGGAGCTCGCGGGCGACGCCGGTGGGGCGAAAACCCGGCCGGCAAAGGGCCGCGGCACGGTGGTGAAGACGCCCGCCGGGCGGTTTGAGCCTGCGGCCTGACCCCGAAAGCGGGCTGCCAAGTCCGCTCCCGCCGGCTCAAACCGCCCCGGGCCGTCCTGCGGCGGGTGGCCGCTTGGCTTGGCGGGCCGGTCCCGCAGGAGCGCAGAACCGAAGCGAAACGACTTAGGAGCGTCACCGATGTATTGACTGCGCCCTGCGCCCCAGAGACGAGGAACCAGGGACCAGAAACTCGCAACCCGCCTAGCCCTGCCGCGACGGTTCGAGCGTCAGGCGCGGGGCGACCACGGCAAACCGGCGTTGCAATGCGACCAGGAGATCAAACACCCAGAGCCGCCAACGCACCTCCAGCAGGTTCCGGTCGTCCCCGGCCAACACCGAGTTGATCGCAGGCACCAACCGCAGGAATTCCTGGGGATTGAAAAAGACTTCGGCAAACGCCGGGGTGTACCACGACGTCACAAACTTAAGGTAAAGGTCCATGACCCGGTGCAGCCGCGCCTCGTACCGGGAGAACTGACGGTCGCGCGTCCGCGGATCGCGGAGCGTGCGGTCGAGGGCGTCCGCCGCCTTTTCACCCGAAAGCACCGCGAGGTAGACGCCGCTGCTCCAGACGGGGTCGATGAAACCAGCCGCATCCCCGGCCAACAACCATCGCTCGCCGGTCAGGCGCCGGTTGCGGTAGGAATAGTCGCCCGTGGCGTGCACCGGCGTGACGCGGGCGGCGGCCCGGAACTTTCGCGCGACGACCGGGTACGCCCGGACGTTGCGTGCCAAGAAAGCTTCCGGCTTTTCCCCGGCCGCTTTGAAGACGCTCGTATCCACCACCAAGCCCAGGCTGGTCTTCGTCTGGCTGATTGGGATGATCCAGAACCAACGGTCCGACGCGCGGACCATCTGCGTGAGGGTGCCGTCAACGCCAGGCTCGCGGTCGACGCCCTCGTAATGGGCAAAGACCGCAAACTTCTTCAGGTGCGGGTACCGTCGGCGCAGGCGGTACTTCTCGCCAAGGAAGCAGGCGCGCCCAGAGGCGTCGATGACGTAACGCGCCCGCGTTGTGCACCCGTCGTCAAGCCGAACGCGCGCGCCGTCTGCGGCAAAATCGATCGCCGCCACCGCCGCCGGTTGCTGCACGTCACACCCGGAGGCGCCGGCGTGCCGGAGCAGGACGTCGTCGAACCGCGCCCGTTCGACTTGGTAAGCGGTCTGCTGCTCGCAGCGAAAAACGTGGTCGAAGAGGAACCGGTTCTGCCGGGAGCCGCACCCGGAGGTGACCTTGCCGCCGTGCTTGACGATCGCGCCGGTCGCCTCGATCGCCGCCTGCACCCCCATCCGGCGGAAGGTCCGAACGCTGCCGGGCAGCAGCGATTCACCGATCTTGAACCTGGGGAACGTCTCTCTTTCGACGATGCCCACCGACCAGCCCCGTTGTGCGAGCAGGGTGCCGGCGGTGCTGCCGGCCGGGCCACCGCCGATGATCAGGGCGTCGTACTCGTCGCGCATGTTGGGGAGCTTGCCTCCGTCGCGGGTCGTCCCGCGTACATAGGGGCTCATCGGTCGGCGATCGTCAACCTTGAAGGCACCGCGAGGAGCGCAGGGCGGGGCGTGCGATGCGCCGCCGCCCGCTTAGCCGCACCCAATGGAGCCCGCCCGCCGCCGCATTGACGCGTCCGGGCCCCTGCACGATAGTCCGCGTTCGCCATGGACAGCCTCCCCACGCGTAATTTTTGCATCATCGCGCACATTGACCACGGCAAAACGACGCTGTCCGACCGACTGTTGGAGTCGACCGGCACCATCGAGCAGCGGGACCGTCAGGACCAGTTGCTGGACTCCATGGACCTGGAGCGGGAGCGCGGGATCACCATCAAAGCCCACCCGGTCACCATGCGATACGCCGCCCAGGACGGCAAAGCGTACCGCTTCAACCTTTTGGACACGCCCGGCCACGTCGATTTCACGTATGAAGTGTCGCGCAGCTTGGCGGCCTGCGAGGGCGCCCTCCTGGTGGTCGATGCCGCGCAGGGCGTCGAGGCGCAGACGGTGGCCAACGTGCATCTGGCCCTCAAGCAGAACCTGGCCATCATCCCGGTCATCAACAAGATCGACCTGCCGAACGCGGACGTGCCGACCGTGCGCAGGCAGCTCGAGGACATTCTGGCCATCCCCGCTTCGGAGGCCATCCTGGCAAGCGCCAAGACCGGGGTAGGCATTGACGAGATTTTGGAGGCAATCGTCGCCCGGGTGCCCCCGCCGAAGCCGTGGGGCGACGACCGGGTGCGCGCCTTGGTGTTCGATTCGCTGTTCGACATCTACCGTGGCGTGGTCACCTACGCGCGGGTCTTCTCCGGATCCATCGAAGCGGGGCAGGCCGTGAAGCTGATGAGCACCTCGAAAAGTTACGAGGTCAAAGAGGTCGGCATCTTCACGCCCAAACCGCTGGCCCAACCGCGCCTGCAAGCCGGGGACG
>CAXUNV010000198.1:0-2522 GCA_964252355.1 uncultured Chthoniobacterales bacterium
ACCGAGCGGCACCGAGCGGCACCGAGCGGGAGCAGATCAATCATTGCGGTGCTTGCCGCCGTCGCGGGTGCGAGCGGTCCGTTGCGAGGCGGCCAGGATGGCGCAAAGTTCGCCCGCTTCGTCCCGCAGGCTTTGCACGCCCTCCGGACGCAGCAGGCGGCAACGCACGGCGAAGTTTAGCCAGAAATCCGTCTCGTCCACCCCTTCAAACGCCACGTGGAGCTTGGCGGCGAACTCCGCCCTGGACCGGGCGCGTTGAGCGGCCCGGTAGTTGGCCGCGCCGGAGCTCCCCGCCTTGGCCAGCTGGTGCTGCACCACGCGGCTGCCCACCCCGGCCGGAAACGCCTCGAGCAACGCAAAGACCTTTGCCGCAAACTCCTCGAACCGTTCGCGCAGCAATTCGTTGTTCATAACCTATCATAACGTAGTTATATAATTACGCAATTGAGGCGCCTTGCCACTGACTCCCGCTGCTTGCCTTATCCCGCTCGGTGCCGCTCGGTGCCGCTCGGTGCCGCTCGGTGCCGCTCGGTGCCGCTCGGTCCCGCTCGGTCCCTACCTCCCACCCAGCTCCAGCCGTCTGGCCAATCCCAGGTCGGTGTAGACCACCAATACCTCGGCCCGGCGCTCGCCGCGATCGGTCGAGCGGAGCTCCAGGGAGGTCAGCCAAACGGCGCGACCGGCGTCGGCCCAACGGTAGACGCGGCGGCTCTCGCGCCAACCGTCCGGGTTGGTTTCTGAACCGCTCTCAGACAACTCGCCAGGACCTAAAGCCGCCTCGAGCTCGGCCCGCAGAGATTGGAGCAACGGCCTCCCGAAATCTTCCTCGCCCGGGACCGGGTAACGAACGGTGACTTCGATCAACCGATCTTTTACGAAAGTGAACCGGACCTCGCGGTAGGCTTCTCCGGTATACCGGACTTCCCACGCTTGGCGCTCGTCTGCTTCGTGATCAGGTACTGGGGTTAGCGGAGCGTTCGCCCGGGCAGCCAAAGCCACCAAGGCGGCCCGACCATCGCCCCAGTGCAATCCGAACGGCGGGGCGTAAGGGTTAAGAGGGGCACCCGCCAGGGTCCATCCGGCGACGGAGCAGAGCAGCACCCAGACGGCGCCGAGCCGACGCCGCCGGGTCCGGGGATGCCGCTTGGCGGTCACGGCCGGAGCGCGACGGACGGATCCGCCGGAGGCCGGCTTGCCGGGCGACGGTCTTGCGCGAGCTCCAAGTCGCGCAGCCGTTCCCGCAAGAGGATCACGTCGTCCCGTAGGCCGCGCACCGTCTCGTTGGTTTTGCGCAATTGTGCGGTCAAGATCTCCTGAGTGCGGAGTGCGGTGGCCAAAGCTTCCTGCAAATCCGCCACGCCGTTGTCGCCGGACGCGTCGGCGGCCGGCAAGGTGGGGTCGAGCAACGGCGGGGTAGGCGCTGCCTCGTCAGCCAAGGCGGGCGTTGGCTGGGCGGTCTCCGGCCCCGTCGGCGCGATCACCAGAGCCGGCCGTTGGCAGCCGCCGCACGCCAAGATCAGGCATCCGGCCGCGGCGAGGAGAGGTCCGCATTTCCGCGTGAGGGGGCTCATGGGGTTTGTCCGCTCGGCGGCTTCTCGGCTTTCGCCATCCCTTTGCCGGCGACAGGCGGCTTTTTCGGGGTCAACGCCGTTTGCAAGGTTTTCAGGGCGGCGTCCAGCTTCGTCGAGAGGTCGGCGGCTTCGTCGTTGCACCGGGTGAGCACGGCGCCAACCGTGGCGGTTTGGGCGTTGCCGAGCGCCGGGGCGAACCCGGGGTCGCGGACGGCTACCCTGGCGGGGTCGGGCACGAGTTGGTAGGGGTTGACTTCGATCACCCCGCGCACCCCGGGGCGGACTTCCACGGGTTCGCTCTCCATCTTGGCGCCAGTCAAAGGCACGATCGTCCAACCGGGTGGCACCAGGCCGACGATTTTCGGGTTGGACCGTTCGACCAACGTGACGGTGTCGCCCGCTGGACCGGCCACGCGCACGGGCGCTGCTTCGGTGAGGGCGCCCTTAGCGGCGGCGGGACCCGCCGCGGGCACCGGTTTTTCTCCGGCTCGGCCGGCTTCCTGCGTCACGGCGCAAGCGACCAACGTCGCGATCATCAGGCAAGCCCTCATTCGTTCCCCTCCTTCGCGGCCGTTTTCAGCTCCACCGAAACGCCTTGGCCGGCTTGAAAACCGGGCGAGGCGGTGCGCCGGTTGACCTCGTCCGTACCTTGATTCTCGACCAAGCTGGGGCTGTCGGCCGCCAACAGTTCGCGCGGCACCCCGGCGTTCACAATCTGGTTCCATTCCTTCAAGAGGTCTGCGCCTTCCTTGCGCAACGACACCAGGCGGGCTTGAAACTCCGTCAACCGCTCCAGCAACCGGGCGGCGGTCCGTTGGTGGTCTTTGTCCAATCCCAAGACGCGGCTTTCGTAGTAGACCGGGATGTTCATGGAAGTCTTGCGCGCTTCGTGGCCGTCGCCGGCGTCGCCTGGGGCGACGAACACCCGGCTGACCGTGAGCGAGGTCGCCT
>CAXUNV010000198.1:2532-8205 GCA_964252355.1 uncultured Chthoniobacterales bacterium
CCACCTTTTCGCCAGGCACCGTCGTGCGCGGGTCCGCCGCTTTGACCGAACCACGCCCTTCAGGTGGGGGACTGGGCGTCGGGGTGGCCGCTGAACTCGGCGGATTTGCGGCCGGCGGCAACGGTTCGCGCCGGTTGGGCGCTGGTGCCGGCGTCGGCGCCGGGTCCTGCGCGGGCGGCAAATACCGGTCCCGAGCCGCCTCGGGGCGGTTGCCCTCAGGTTTGACGGGCGCGCTGCGGATATCGGCGCGTTCCAAAGGTTCGTCGACCCCCGCAGCTTCCGCGGAACCTTTGAGGGCTTGGCGCAGCAGTCGCTCCGCGGCGGACGCGCTCGTGGCAGGTGGAGGGTTCGACGACCGTCGAACCGGAGATGGCTCGGGATCCGTCGCGTACGCGCGCGCCGCCAGACCGCCGGCGAGAGCGCAGACCAACAGCAACCGGCGCGGGCCAGCAAGTTGGGTGAGGCGCGCCATTTTATGGGTCGGCATCGCGGGACGCGGAAGCCGCGCCTTGGGGAACCGCCGGGTCGGCCGCACTAACGGGGCGTTCACCCACGAAGCAGGCGGTCGTTAGGATGTAGCCGTCCAAGGCAGCCAACGACCGCAGCAGGGTGAGCCGTTGGGGCGTGAGGGTGAGGATTTCTATCCGGCCCGCTTCCGTGCGCGTCGCGACCAACGCAGGCGCACCGGTCTGCATCTCGCCTTCGCCGCCCGACGCTTGGTAGACGTAACGATGCCCGACGACACGGTACCGCACGGCACCCTCTTCGGCCGGGCGCAAGATGATCGCGTCGCCCTCGACGGCGACCGGCAGGTTGTAGGCGGTGGTCTCTGACCGTGAAACCTTAGCGTCGGTGATTTGGGTTTCACTTTTTACCTGGTACAGGCGCGCCATGGGCGAGGGAGTGGTAGAGACGCACCGGATCGCCGGGACGGATGCCGCACCCGACTGAGCACCGCCGTCACCGGCAAAAACCGGCGTGGTGGCCGCGACGCAGGTGAGGAGGTGACCGGCAAGCCTGCTCAACCGTGACAGGAGGAATTTCGCATCCATGAGGAACGACGGGGCTTACCGTTAGCTTTACGGCGCGCGTTTGAGATTCTTAAGACGGAAGGTGAGCGTTCGGCCGGTACTGGGAACGCCGCCCTCACCTAAGGACTGGTAGGGCAAGAGGTGTCTTGCTTTACCCGCCGCCAAGCGCGGACCGGGGTGGAGCCGGCCCCAGTGGTCGTTCGGGCTTTTGGCAGACGAGGGCATTTACCTCCGCCCGCACCGCTGCGCAGGGCTTTGCCGGGCAAGCCGCCCTTTGCGGCGCCGCGAAGCGCTGCGGGCGGGCTGCCGCAACGCGCGCCGGGACCATCCTGGGGCGGATTCGTCGGGGACCGGGAACTGACAACCGGCAACCGGGAACCGGTCGCCCTTTAACCTCCCATGGCTTCCGCCAACACCCGGGAGAGTTCCGCGAACGTGTGCGGTTTAGGCAACAGCCCATTGAAGCCCAGTTCAGAAACGCTGGTGAGCACGTCGGCCTCGTTGTACCCGCTAGCGACGACGACTTTGGCTTGGGGATCGAACCGGCGGAGTTCGGGCAGGGTCGCCTTGGCGCCCAACCCGCCCGGCACGGTCAGGTCGAGCACGACCAGCTTGAAAGCTTCGGGGGTGCCGTGGGCGGCGCGGTAGAGTTCCAAAGCTTCGGCGCCATCAGCCGCCAAGGTCGGTTCATAGCCCAAAGTGCGCACCGACCGTTCCAACCCCTCGCGGAGCATTGCGTCGTCTTCGACCAACAGGATCCGGCCCGAACCGCGGATGACCTCGGGGTCAACCGAGGGCGCTTCCTCCAATGCACCGGCGTACACCGGCAGGTGGATCGAAACCGTCGTGCCCACACCCGGCGTGGAATCGATGGTGAGGTCACCGCCCTGGCTTTGCACGATCCGGCGAGCGACGGTCAACCCTAGGCCGCGACCGGCCTTCTTGGTTGTGAACCGCGGGTCGAACACGCGGGCGAGGTTTTCGGGTGGGATGCCGGCCCCGGTGTCGGTGATGGTTACCTGGGCGTAGTTGCCGGGCGAGAGCGAAGGCACGGCACCAGGCGCAAGGGTCAACGTGTTGAGGCGGACCGTGCAGGTGCCGCCGGCAAGCATGGCTTCGCAGGCGTTGATGACGACGTTGCTGATGGCTTGGCGCAGGCCGGCTTCGTCGGCAAGGACGGCGGGCGACAGGTTGTTCAACTCGAGCTTGGGCCGCACGTCGGAACCGAGCAGGCAGAATTTCACCACGGCGCGCAGCAGCTTGGGCAGGTGGACGGGCCCTTCCGGCACCGATTCCGAGCGGGCGAAGGTGAGAAGCTGCCGGGTAAGCACGGACGCCGACACCACGGCTTCTTCAACCTCGCGCAAGCAGTCTTCGGCAAACGCCGGGTCGACTGGATACTCGCGCTTAGCCAGGGCAGCGTTGGCGCCCACGGACGCCAGGATGTTGTTGAGGTCGTGCGCGGTACCTGCGGCCAAAAACCCGATGCTTTCGCTGCGCGAATCGCGCGTCTGGACTTCGGCATCGGCGTAGTCGGCGGTGACGTCTTCGAGGATGGCAACGAGCTGGGTCAGCCGGCTTGACTCGTCGTAGACGGGGGCCAACGACTGCCAGCGCAACCAGGTCTGCCGCCCGTTTTTGGTGTGGCAAACGGCTCCAATGCCCGCCACAGGGTCGCCGTTGCGGGTGGTCAACGCCGCGAGGTCTGGCGAGGTGCCCAGCATGGCGAACGGATTGACGCCGGCCAGTTCCGCCGTCGTGCGGCCAACCAAGCGGCAAAACTCGTCGTTGGCGTAGAGCACCCGGGGACCGCCGTCATGAAAATGCCCATCGGTAACCACGATCCCGACGTTGGCGAAATGGAGTGCGCGATCGGCCAGGGAAACGCCCGGCATGGCCCCGACGGACCCGGCTGGCTCCCGCAGGGCGATGAGCCAATGGGTCAGCCACCCGGTCTCATCTTTGATGGGTTCCACTTGGACCTCTACGCGGTACTTGGCCCCGTCCCGACGCGTCCACTCCTTTTCCACCCAACCGTCCTGCCGGGCGAGCGCGCGCAACATGCTGCCAGTGCTCTGGCCGTTCTCCGACCCGGACAACGCGCGCAGCTTGGCGCCGAACGCCGCTTCGGCGGTGAAGCCGGACAGCCGGGTGAAGTGCCGGTTGACGTGCAGCACGTGCGGTTCGCCGCCGGGCGTTTGCTCCGACTCAACCACCACCAGGGCGTGCGGGAACCGGTCGAGCGCTCCCGCTAGCCAAGGCAGCCGATCCAACGGGCTACGCGCCATGACCGCTTGGCCGACGCTGACTTCAGCACCGTTAGTGCAGGGTTGGATGAGGATGTCGCGGCCGGTCGGGGCGTCCTCTTCCCAATGGGACCACTGGAACCCGCACAGTTGACCAGAAGAAAGGACCTTTTGCGCGGAGTAGCGGATTCGCTGTCCTAAGGCGGACGAGAGTTCGTCCAAGTGCGAAGCGAAGCAGAGGTCTTGGAGCTCCTCATCGTTGACGTCGATGGCACCCAGGTCCCGCTGCCAAGCACCATCGTGAGATACGTGGAAGACGAACGCGGGTGCCGAACTGGCGTCCGTCGAGGAGAAAGGGGGGCGCAAATTCATGGGAAACGATGGCGGTTTGCACCCTTACTACGGCGGGAAGACGATCCCATTTAGAAGCTCTGGGAGATTTCCTGCCGTCGGCAGGAACATCGCAAATCGCCGATCGCAAATAGAAGAACGGAGATGCCACGCGCACTACGTCGGCTGGGAGCCGCCGGTTCCGGCCATTCCGTTTTGCGATCGGCGATTGGCTATTTGCTATTTACCGCTGGCCCTGCGCCGCCGCCCATGAGCGCCGCGTAAGCTTGTTGGTCGTCGTACATGCGGTGGTAGACGCGGTACTTGCGGTCGTGGTAAGCGCGCACGGCGCCACCGGTCGGTGACAAGGTGCGCCCGGGCCGGGCCATGCCCTTCATGGCGGTGATGATGTCGGGATACGCCTTGGCCGCCACGGCTCCCAGCAGGGCGGCACCTAGCAAAACCGCTTCGGGTTCTTGCGGCAGGGCAAGGTCGCACCCGGTGATGTCCGCGT
Organism: uncultured Chthoniobacterales bacterium; assembly: GCA_964252355.1. Taxonomy (GTDB): domain Bacteria; phylum Verrucomicrobiota; class Verrucomicrobiia; order Chthoniobacterales; family JAFAMB01; genus CAXUNV01. The sequence continues at coordinate 6,654 of CAXUNV010000198.1, forward strand.
GTTCGCGCAGGAACACCTCATTTTTCAACCCGCCGCCGCACGCGATGAGGGTGCGGATGCCGTAACCCTGGCGATTCATCTCCTCGACGATGTGGCGGACTTGGTAAGCGATGGCTTGAACGGTGGCCAAGTAGAGCAAGGCAAGATCGTCGACGCCGGCGGAGAGGCGCAGGCCGGAGATCATGCCCCGGAGCCAGGGGTTGGCGCGCGGCGACCGGTTGCCGTGAAAGTCGGGGTAGACGTGGAGGTTGGCCGTCAATTCCGCCGGGAACGAGACGGCGCGCGCGCGCTCCAAAGCCGCGAGTTGGCGGTTGAGGAATTCAAAGATCGACATGCCGGCGGCGTCGGCGGCCGCCTTGGCGGCCCCGTAGGCGCCGTGCGTCTGGATGACGTGGTCGACGAGTGCGCCGGTCGCAGATTGTGCGCCTTCGGTTAACCAAAGACCAGGCACCATCGCCGAATAGTAGGGCCCCCAGCAGCCAGGGATGAACCGTTCCCCTGCGGAAACGGCCATGTGGCAAGACGACGTGCCCGCGACGATGGCGAGCCGGGTTTCCAACGTCGCGACGTCGACCGGGCCGCCCAGGTCCATGCCTAGCACGCCCAAACCGCCGGCGTGGGCGTCGATGATGGAGGCGCTGATTGGGGTGCCCACCCGAAGGCCCAGCTCTTGCGCGGCGCCCTCCGAAAGACCGTCCCCGACCGGTTCGCCCAAAGCCCGGACGCGCGTGCCCACGCGCCGGTACCCTTCCTTCACCACATCTTCCAGGCCGATGCCGGTCCAGTAGTCGTCGCTCCACCCACCGGTGCCGCCGTCCGGGTCTTCGTGACCCAAGTAGGTCCATTTGCAAACCAGCGAGCAAAGCGAGCGGCCGGTGTCGCCGGTAGCCCGGTAGGTGAGGTAATCGGGCAGGTCGAAGAAGTGCGCAGCCTGCCGCCAAGCCTCCGGCAGCCGCTCTTTGAGCCAGAGAAGTTTGGGGGTTTCCATCTCGGGCGAGATGGTGCCTCCGACAAAACGGAGGACCTCGTAATTCCCGGCGTTGATCCGGTCGGCCTGCTCGATGGCGCGGTGGTCCATCCAGACGATCACGTTCTGCGCCGGGTCTCCGCTCGGACTGACTGAAACCGGCCGGCCCTGCGCATCGAGGGCGACGAGCGAACAGGTCGCGTCAAAACCGATGCCGGCCACCGCTTCGGGGTTGACGGCCGCCTTCTGCAAGGCGCTCCGGACCGCGTCGACGCAACGCGCCCAAATGTCGTCGGAGGATTGCTCCACGAAGTCGGGTTGAGGTTTCCACATGCGGATCGGGAACGAGGCCGCACCGCAGAGGTGACCCGCGGCGTCGAAGACGCCCGCGCGCGCGCTGCCGGTGCCGACATCAACGCCAACGAAGAATCGGTCGGGGGAACTGGGCATGGAGAAACGTTGCGTGTCTCTGATCTCTTGTCTCTGGTTTCCTGTTGGGCAGAAACGGTTGCCGGGAGGGAAAGTAGTAAGTCTCTGGTCCCTGGTCTCTGGTTGGGGGGGTGCAGTCAAGACATGGGTGACGCT
>CAXUNV010000199.1:0-8193 GCA_964252355.1 uncultured Chthoniobacterales bacterium
AACCTGCCTAACCCGTTTTGCCGCCGGCTCAAACCGCCCGCCGGACGTCCGTTCCGGTGGCCGCACGGCACGGCGTCCGGGTTTTCGCCCCACCGGCGTCGCTCGCGGGTCGCCGCCCTCTCCTGACCAGGCCCCGCCTGCCGTTCCGTTCTGCGCTTGGCCATCCGCTATTTGCGATCCTCTCCGGTTTGCGACCCGCGCCTCGGCGGCGCATGTTGTGGACGTGCCACCGGAAGCCGGAAAGTTCGTCGTGGGCGTGGGCGTGTTGCTGGTCGTGCTGGGTTTGGTGCTTTGGAAAGTGCCGGGCGCCTTGGGATGGTTGGGCAAGTTGCCCGGCGACATCTCCTTTCAGAAAGGCAGTTTTTCCTTCTACTTCCCGCTGGCGACCTGTCTTTTGGTCAGCGTCGTGCTGACGCTGATCAGCCTTTTCCTACGGCGGTGACGACGGGACGCGGGGCGTGGTTTCGCCGATGGATGGCTCCTTTGGAGGTTCACACCTTTTCCGTCTCGCGGGCGCGTGCCGCCACGCCACCCCCTTCCTGCCGGATGCCTTCGGGAGAGACCGCCGCATTCGGGCAAGCGTCGACCCAGCGCGACCCTTGCGGGGCCAGCCAGCGCACGGCGTTGCGGATCACGTGTTGGACCACGGGCTGATGGTAGGTCGGGTAGGTCTCGTGGCCTGGACGAAAGTAGAAAATCTTCCCGTTGCCCCGCTTCCAAGAACAGCCCGAGCGGAACACTTCACCACCCTGGAACCAGGAGATGAACACCGACTCGTCCGGCGCGGGGATGGCGAACGGTTCGCCGTACATCTCTTCGTGTTCGATCTCGAAGTAGCGGTCGATGCCTTGCGCGATGGGGTGGCCCGGGTTGCAGACCCAAAGACGCTCCTTTTCGCCCGCCTCACGCCAAGTCAACGAGCAGGTGGTGCCGAGCAGGCGTCGAAAGATTTTGGAGAGGTGACCGGAATGGAGCACCAACAGGCCCATCCCTTCGAGCACGCGCCGCTGCACCTCGTCGACGGTTGCGTCAGCGACTTCGCGATGGGCGACGTGCCCCCACCAGAGGAGCACGTCGCACTCGTCCAGCCGCGACTTTGGCAGACCGTGCTCCGGTTCCTGCAAAGTGGCCACCGAAACCGACACGCCGGGAGCGTCGCGCAGGAACCGCGCAATGGTGTTGTGCATGCCGTCGGGGTAGATGCGGCGCACCTCCTCCGATTTCTGTTCGTGCACGTTCTCTCCCCAGACCACGGTTCGGATCGGTTCCATGCACCCCTCAAACACAGGATGCGCGCGGGGGCAAGCGGGCTAACGTGCCGACGCCCGCACCCCTCTCAGCCGTGGGCGCTTGAGTCGCATTTGCGACCGAAGCGCGGCCAACCCGGCAGGGTTGGGCGCCATGCACGCGACATTTTGCACTGAACCTGCCCGGCCGTGAGTCGATCTGTTTGGAGGTGCCCTCGGCTGCGCCGCCTCTCCTCCGTGCTTGTCGACCGGTGACGGGCACTTTAGTTGGAACTGCTATGCTGAAAACCATCCGCCTTACGGTGCTGACCACCGTCTTGGGACTGGTGATCCTGAGCGTGGGGCTGGCCGGCGTCTTCGGCCGTGGCGGACCGGTCGGACTGGTCGGCGCCTTGGCGGTCGCGCTGGTTTTGGCCGGTGGCACCGGTTGGTGGTTGGCGCGTCGAGTCACGGAGGGTTGGGGACGACTCGCAAACCGTCTGACCGCCGGGCGGCGTGCCCCGGATGTGACGCTGGCCATCGCTCCGCCAATCGCCGACCCGGTTGAGCGCCAGGCGTTCGAAGAGGCGGATGGGGCGTTGCGGGATCTCGCGCAAACCCGAGAGCAGTTGCACCATTTCTCCGCCCGGGTCGCCCACGAGTTGCGCGCCCCGATCACGCTGCTCCAACTGCAGATCGACTACGCCGGCAGCAAACTCGACCCCACCTTGGTGGATGGATTAAAGACCCAAATCAAGCGGCTGACGGAGTTCGTTGACACCGCCCTGCTCGTCGCGCGGGCAGACCAAGGCAACCTGCCCTTGGCAAAGGAGGATCGTGACCTGACGGCGCTCGTCACCGAACTTTTGCAACCGTTCGAACTCAGGGCCAAGAGCCACCGGCGGACGCTTTGCGCGCGGGTCGGACCGACGCGCCTTTTCTCCGTCGACCCGAAGATCTTCGCCCTGATCTTCAACAACCTCATGTCGAACGCCTTTTACCATGGCGCCGGCGAGGTGCGCGTGCGCCTTGCCGGGGACGGAGCCCCGACGTTGTCCATCGTCAACCGCGTGCGCCGCAAGGCTGACGGTCCGCTCTCCAACGAGGCGGGCACTGGGATGGGACTCAAGACCGTCCGTCTCCTCGCGGACGGCCATGGCGGCATGCACGTGGAGACCCGCGCGCGCTTGGGGCATTTCGTGGCGCACATCCATTTCCTTTGACGGCTCAGCGACGGAAGTGACGGGCAACCCAGACGTCTCCCGCCCACGGGGTCGTGCCTCAAACGGTCGCGGCTAGCCCCCTTTTGCGAAAGGCCATGAACACGCTCGCATTGAAGCGTCTGATCGCGACCGGACCGTCTTGGGCCATGCTTCCGGTGCGCCTCATGCTGGGCGTGATCTTCTTCGTACACGGGGCGCAGAAGCTGCTCGGCTGGTTCGGCGGCGACGGCCTCACAAATACGGCGCAACTCTTCGGCACGGAGTTTGGCCTCCACCCGGGCTGGCTCTGGACCGCGCTGGCCGCGGTCGCCGAGTTCTTCGGCGCCCTGTCGGTGTGCACCGGCCTGCTCACCCGCGGTGGGGCTGGCGCCTTGGCGTGCGTCATGGCCACGGCGATCCTCAAGGTGCATGGCCACGCTTTTTTCAACCCTGACGGCGTGGAGTACCCGCTGGCGCTGCTCGGGGCGAGTTTGGTACTGCTGATCTACGGCGGGGGGCGCCTCTCGGTGGATCACGTCATGTTGCGCCCGGATCCCCACCAAACCGGTGCGCCGGCGCCGGCGCCGACCCCCGCCCCCCCACCGGCCCGGGTGCCCGAGAGCCTTTAGAACCGGAGCGAATCGCGCCCGTCTTCGCCACGACGGCGGCGGCTCCAGGCCGACCGGTGGACGACGCGCAGCCAAGTCTGGTAGTCGGTCCGACGCTGGGCCAACCGCCGGTGCGCAAAACTGAACGCCACGGCCAGCAGCAGCTCGAGCCCGATGCCGGTCAGCAATGTCGGGGCACGGAACGGTTCCGGCACGAAAAACCCCGCCGCGGGCAGCGCCAGGGCTGCCGCGAGCGTGGTGAACGCACCGTACAGGCGACGGCGCGCGCGTTGCACCCGGTCGAAAAGGAACAAGGCGCGGTCGACGTCTTGGCGTTGCACGCTCGCCTGACCAAAGTGTCGGAGAATTTCCCGGAAGAAGATGTTGGGGGAGACGTGCTCCGCAGCCCGCAACAACCCTTCGAAGGGCGACACCCGCCTCGGTCCCCCCGAGGAGTTGTCCTCATTGTGCAGGTCGGCAGACGACATACGCGAACGGTTCGCAGAACCTGCCTTGCGTGGCCGCAGTGTCAATCGTCGATGCAGGCCGGCCGCCCACACCCAGGTGGCGTCTCCATTTGGCCGATGGCGACGCCGGCTTGCGTCCGCCCGGTCGCGGACGTCGGGTTTAGGCGGCCAAACCGGCGGCCGCCATCTGCTCCTGCAGGATCTCGACGAGCTGTGCCGGAAAGAAAGGCTTCTTCAAGAGGATGCGGCGTGCCGTGAGTTCTGTCGCGCGCGGATCATCGTCGGACAGGGCGCCGGTGATGTAGACCACCGGCAACGTCGGCCTGAGTTCAAGCACCCGTTTGGCCAAGCCAAACCCGTCAAAAGAACCGGGCATCACGATATCGGTGATCAGGAAATCGATGCTGGCGTCACGCTGGAAACAAGCCAGCGCTTCTTCCCCATCGCTGGCCGCCACCACGCGGTGGCCCAGGCGTGACAACACCCGCCGAACGTATTCGATGATGAAAGGCTCATCATCCACGACCAGAAACGTCAAAACCCGTTGAGGTGGGCGCGGTGCAGGCATGTGTCCGTGTTCTTAAAGCTTAGGTGGCGCTACGGGGTCGACTTAGACATCCGCCGCGCCAGCCCTTGCCAGTCTCGGTCGTCCCTCGCCTCCGGTCGCCGGGAGAGACGCCCGGAACGCCTCAAGGCAACTACTCGGCCCGGGGCTGACGGCGTCGGGACGGAAGGCGCCCGCACGCGGGAAAGCTCGCGGTTTTGTTTGCGGTTGCAAAAAGAATTTCATCGGCGGCAGCGTGGTACAGCGGGCGTTCGCCTTTCGCAGATTCCGAAGTTCGGATCCTCCAGTAGATCGTCGCAACCCCGTCGACTTAAGGGCAACGCGAAAGGGCGGGCGCGGCGCGCATCGTCTATCGCCGATGGCAGATCGCAAACCGGGCGGAAGCTTCCCCGGTGAAGACGCCGGTGGGGCGGAAACCAGTGGCCGGCGGGATGGAGTGGCCGCCAGGGCAGAAGGAAGCCGGGCGAGGGGAGCCGATGGAACCCCGGGAGGGCCGGGCGCCACCGCCGACTAAAAAAGGTCCTCGCGGAACCCGTACCGCTCGCCCAAACCCAGGCACTCGGCCAAGGGTGCGAGGCCCGACGTACAACTCGGGTCGCGCAAGGAAGCGGCGGCTGCGCACACCCCGTAGCGGAGCGCTTCCCGCATGCCTGACCCTTCGTGCAAACCAAACAACACGCCGGCCGCCAGCGCGTCGCCAGCCCCAGCCGAGCCCCGGACCAAGCGGGGCGGGAAACGCAGGCTCGGCTGGAAGACCCTTTCCCCTTGCGGAGAAACGGCCAGCACCCCTTCCGGGAAATGGATGATGCCCCACCGGCGCCCGCCCGCCGCGCGCAGTGCGACTGCCGTCTTGCGTAAGCCGTCGACGTCCGCCGTGCCGTCATCGCGCCGCACGGCGCACCCTACGAAACGACCCGCCTCAAGCTCGTTGAGGAACGCCACGTCGGTGTGCGGCAACGCGGGGGCGACCACCGCCCGGTACCGGTCGCTTTCCTCGCTGACCAAGTCGGTCGCCGTCTGGAAACCCGCCGCCGTGGCGGCCGCCAGCAACTCGGCGGCTTCCGTGCCCAAACGTTTCCCGGGACCGTCCAGCCGATCCAGCAGGAGCAGGTAGCCGAGGTAAAAAAACCGCGCGCGCGAAGCTCCCAAACCGATGTCGGCCGCCCCGAGCAACGCGTTGGCACCGCGTTGGTGGAAGAAAGTGCGGCGGCCCGTCCCGCGCACGGTCATCACGTCGGTGTAGGAGGTCGGGACGCCCGCGGTACGGACGAGGCCGGCCGTGTCGATGCCGAAAGCACCGCACGTTTGCCGCACCCAATCGCCCGGTGGATCGTCCCCGACCCGACCCGCGCCCGCCAACGGGAACGGCGCGCCCAAGCGGGCCAAATCGACCAAGACGTTGAACGGGGCACCGCCGGTGCCATCCTGCTCGTGTTCGATGTTAACCAGCGCGTCTTGGCTGGGCCAAGTGTCGATGAGCTTGACGTGATCGACGATCCAATTGCCGGCGGCGAGGACCCCGGCGCGTGTGCTCAAGGGGGTCACTCGCGCAGGCGCACCGCTTGGCGGGTTTTTTGGCTTGCCAACGCGGCGGCAAACAACCGGTGGCTGACCACGGCTTCGTCGGGCGTCACGCAGCCAAACCGCTCCCCAAGGGAGCCGGCGCGCTCAAGGAGGTAAGCGGCCCACATCTGTTGGAAGCAGTCGTTGAACCCGACTTCGAAAATGCCGCCGGTGTAGGTCGGAAACGCGCCCTGGGAGCCAAGGTCGACCGCTTCCCAGGCTTGGTCGTTGCCTCGGCGGTAGCGCCACAAGGTTTTCGGCGTTTTGGTGCTGTAACGAACGCCGGCCTCGGTGCCGATGACCTCCAGGTACCACGTGTTGGTTTCGGTGGGGGCCAGCCGTTTCGTTTCCAAACGCATCGGCACTTCGGCCCCGTCGATGGTCACCTCCGTGTGCAGGGTGGCGTTGTCCCAGGTGTCACAAACCGCCCGCCCGCCTTTGCCGTCGGGCCGCTCGCGAACCACGTTCTGCAGCTGCGCGTAGACCGCGCGGGGAAACCAACCGGCGCGAAACGGCACGTGCACCACGTGCATGCCGAGATCGCCCATCACGCCGATCTCACCGCACGTGCGCACTTGCCGTTTCCAATTGATCGGCTTGGTCGGATCAAGATCGCTGCTGTGGTGGAAGCCGGCGCGCACCTCCAGCGGGGTGCCGTACGCCCGGTCCCGGATGAAGCGCCACACCGCCTGCGCGCCCGGCAAGAACGGAAACTCCGAACTGCAACGGACGAAACGGTCGGTTTCGCGGGCGATGGCACCGATGCGCTCGGCGGCCGCGAGGTCAATGCCGAACGGCTTTTCGGCCAGGAGATCTTTGCCCGCACGGAGCACCGCTTCGTAGACGGGCAGGTGCAAGTGGTGCGGCACGGCGACGTAAACGACGTCCACCTCGGGGGACGCGGCCAGTTCTTCTGCCGTCTCCGCCAGGAGCTGCACCGACGGCACTTGACGAAACCATTCGCGGGCGGGCGGCACCGGGTCGGCGACCGCCACCAGTTCCGCCCCGACCGGGAAGTCCTTCAGCATGAACCAGCGGCCCAAGGCGCTGGCCAGTTCGCGACCCATCAGGCCGCCGCCCACCAAGCCGATCCGTACCGGCGGTTGTGAGGTCGTCGTCGTCATCGCTGCCACCTCCGCAAATTCTTTCCGGCTGCTCTAAACCTTGACCTTCCGCTCCAGCCATTCCATGGCCGCCTCCGGCGTGGCGCCGTCGTGCACGATGGATAAGAGGGCCTGCGTCATCCCGAACGGGTTGGGGTGCTGAATGATGTTGCGGCCGTAGACGATGCCGGAGGCGCCTTGGGCGATGGCGACCGCCGTGCGTCGGAGCAGCTCCCGGTCGTCCACCCGCCCGCCTCCCCGCACCAAGACCGGCACGCGCGCCGTCTCGATCACTTGGTGGTATGCCTCCATGTCGTCCGTGGGATCGGCCTTGATCACGTCCGCCCCGAGTTCAACCGCCTGCCGTACCAAGGGCAGGATCTTGCGGAGATCGCCGTCGACCATGTAACCGCCAGATTTCGTGTTGGGTTGAAACACCAGAGGTTCGATCATGAGCGGCATCCCGTAGCGATCGCACTCCGGCTTGAGGGCCAGGATGTTCTGCACGCACTGATCGGTCACCTCCGGCTGCTCGGGAATTCTGAACAGGTTCACCACCACACACGCGGCATCCAAGCGTAGCGCCTGTTCCACCGGTTGGGCAATCATCCGGCTGAAGAGCGTCCGAGGCAGTTCGGTGCCGTACACGTTGGCGACGTCGGTGCGCAGCACCAACGCCGGTTTCGCTTTGCCGGGACGCGCCTGCAGCACCGAAGCCTGACCGACCGTGAGTTGGATGGCGTCGGGATCGGCCTGCACCAAGACGTCGACGGCTTGGGAGACATTCTCGATCCCGCTCAAGAAAGAGAGCTCGTTGAAAAAACCGTGGTCCACGGCCACGTCCAGGCACCGGGAGGAGCGCGGGTGAAACAGGCGATTGAGGCGAAAAGTCTTCATTGGGGGGGCCGTGGCATCATGGAGCAGCCGCGGCGCGTCGCAACCCAAAAACGGCGAGGCCCTCCCGGTCGCCCGGGTGCGGCGGTAGACGCGCACGCGCCCTTCCTCGGCGTCGGTGTCGTGCCCGACGAGCTCAAACCCGGCTTTCTCCAACACCCGCACCGACGCGGCGTTGCCCTCGGCCACGATGGCCTTCGCACCACGCACCCCAGGCGCCTGAAACGCCTGGTCCACCAGGGCGAGGACGGCCGCCGTGGCAACCCCCCGGTTGCGTGACGCCGGGGCCACCCCGTACCCGATCTCGACGGAACCGTCTCGGTCGGGTGAATTCTTGAAGCCTCCGCCGCCCACGACGGTCCGGCTCTCCTCGTCGATGAACAACCGCGGCAGCAACCAGCGGCGGTCCTCGCTGCCGCACGCGGCGTACGCGTCTCGCCAGAGGAACGCGGGCGGCAAGGCGCCCTCCAACACGCGGTAGCCTGCACCCGCCAAGTCACGGGCGTCGCCCGTGCCCAGGCGCCGCACGGCCGTCCAGGGTGGTCGCAGCAACGCGAGGGGCATG
>CAXUNV010000200.1:0-1377 GCA_964252355.1 uncultured Chthoniobacterales bacterium
TGGTGCGAGCAAGTTCTGATTTTCGCGGTGCGTGCCTGACGGATGTATGATTGAGTCTGCGACGAAGCCCGCGCCGGTACCGCGCCTCGACAAAGAACATCCCGGGTGGGAACCGAGCCGCGAATCGGCCTGAGCCATTGAATCACCCCAGAGCGTGCAAATGCGAAGCGTCAGCGTAGTCGCTCACCCGTAGAACTCACCAAACCCAACGTACATTATGCCAATCCTCGTCAACGGAGTGGAAGTGGAGCCGCCGGCCGACCCGCGTGTCTCGCTGCTGGACCTCTTGCGCGAGCGCCTGGAGATGCCCGGCACTAAGCTCGGCTGCAACCAGGGCGCCTGCGGCGCATGCACGGTGCTGGTAGACGGTAGCGAACGGATCCTGTCGTGCCTGGCACTGGCGGTGCAGTACGAAGGCCGCGCGATCACCACCGTCGAGGGCTTGGCGGATGACGGCGCGCTGCACCCGCTCCAAGCGGCGTTCATCGCGCACGACGGCTTCCAGTGCGGCTACTGCACGCCCGGGCAGATCTGCTCGGCGCTCGGCATGTTGGCAGAGTTCCAGCGCGGCGTGCCTAGCCACGTCACCGCGGACCTCTCGGCCGATGCCGTCACGCTGGGCCGCGAAGAACTGCGCGAGCGCATGAGCGGCAACCTGTGCCGTTGCGGCGCCTACAACGGCATCGTCGCGGCCATCCGCGAAACTTTCGCGGCGGAGACGGCGACGAAATGAACCCGTTCACCTACGCCCGCGCCACGGACATCGTCGACGCGCTCCGCCGGGGCGGCGAGCCGCAGGCCAAATACCTGGGCGGCGGCACCAACCTCGTCGACCTGCTCCGCGAAACGATCGAACAGCCCCGCGCCCTGGTGGATGTCACCGGGTTGTCGGCGGTTATCGAGGAGCGTGCGGACGGCGGCCTGCTCATCGGCGCGGCGGCGAAGAACACGGCCGTCGCGGAGCACCGCGCGGTCCGCACCCGCTTTCCGGTGCTTGCGCGCGCCATCGTCGCCGGGGCTTCCGCCCAGATCCGCAACATGGCCACGGTGGGCGGCAACCTCCTCCAGCGCACGCGCTGCACGTATTTCTACGACGACGACGGCTCCCGCTGCAACAAGCGCGTGCCCGGCCAAGGCTGCGACGCGCTGGATGGGTTCAACCGCACCCACGCCATCCTCGGCGCTTCGCCCATGTGCGTGGCGACGCACCCCTCCGACATGTGCGTGGCGCTCGCGGCGCTCGGCGCCGTCGTGCACCTGCGTGGCGCAGGTGGGGGCCGCCCGCGGCCGCGGCCGGGGCTGCCCCGCGTGGCGGGGGGGCGGCCGGCGCGGGGGCGGGCGCCGAGGCCGGGCCCCTGCACTTGCTGGTCGACAGCA